>CAZKBE010000006.1:0-29159 GCA_964551115.1 Candidatus Woesearchaeota archaeon | reverse complement strand
CATCCTTAGGTAAAAAGAAGAAAGAAGAAATAAAGAAAAAAGCAGAAGAAAAAGGAATCAAAATATTAAATAGGTATTATAAAAAATGAACTTAAAAAACAAAAAACAATTAGCTTCCAAAGTTTTAGGAGCAGGAAAGGATAGAGTTTATTTTAATCCGGTTAGCCTTAAACAAGTTAGCGAAGCAATAACAAGACAAGATATATTAGACTTGAAAGAAAGCGGAGCAATATATGTAAAAGAAATGAAAGGAAGAAAGAAAATAGTTAAAAGAAAACATAAACGAGGCGTTGGAAAGGTAAAGAAGAGAGTTAATAAAACTAAAAAGAATTATGTTATGCTTACAAGGAAATTAAGAGCTTGCGCAAAAGTTATGAAAAGAAGGGGCCAAATAGACTCCGGCAAACATAGAGAGATAAGAAAAGGAATCAAAGCCAGTAAGTTTAAAAGTAAACGACATTTGATGGAAAGTGAGGGACAACAATGAGCTTAAGAACAATACTAAGAAGAAGAAGAGAATGTAAAACAGATTACAAAGCTAGGATGAGTTTGATAAAGTCTAGTTTACCAAGAATAGTTATAAGAAAAACTAACAAGTATTTGATTATACAATTAGTTGAAAGTGCTCAAGCACAAGACAAAGTTTTGATAACTACTTATTCAAAAGAACTTACAAAGTACGGACTAGATGAAAAGTATCTTGGAAGTTTAAAATCGGTTTCAGCAGCTTACCTTAGTGGACTCTTAATGGCTAAAAAGATAAAGAAAGGAAAATATATTATAGACCTTGGAATGGCTATTAATAAGTTTGGTGGAAGATTAAGTGCGGTAATCAAAGGATTAATTGATGGCGGCTTAGATATAAATGCTAATGAAAAAATATTTCCATCTCAAGAAAGAATTAATGGAGAACATTTAAAAAAGGAAGTAAAAGATAATCTAAATAAAGTAAAGGAAAACATATTAAAAAATGGAAAATAATGAAGAAATTGTTTTGACTCCGGAAGAAGCAGCTAAAGAAATGGAAAAGATTGTTGATATTAAAGAAACAGAAGAAGAAGAAAAACTAAAAGGAGAATATATTGAAAGAGAAGAAAGAAAAGACCGAGAAACTGTTGAAAAAGAACAAAGGATAGCTAATTGGATTCCAAAAACCCAATTAGGTAGAGATGTTCTAGCAGGCAAAATCAAAACAATTGACGAGATATTGAATTCGGGAATGAAAATAATGGAAGATGAAATAATAGATTATTTACTTAATGTTAGAATTGAGCTGTTAAATATCGGTCAAGCTAAAGGTAAATTTGGTGGAGGAAAGAGAAGAGGCTGGAAACAAACGCAAAAAAAGACTGAAGAAGGTAATAGACTTTCATTCTCGGTAATGGCAGTAATAGGTGATGAAGATGGACACTTGGGCCTTGGATTTGCAAGAGCTTCTGAAACATTCCCTGCTAAAGAAAAAGCAATCAGAAAGGCAAAAATGAATATTATGAATGTTAGAAGAGGTTGTGCTAGTTATGATTGTTTGTGTAAAGAAACCCACAGTATACCTTCCAAGATTAGTGGAAAATGCTCTTCATATGAAATTGTACTAATGCCTGCTCCACAAGGAACTGGACTCGTTGTTGGTGATGAAGTAAAGAAAATTCTAAAACTTGCTGGAATAAAAGATGTTTATGGTAAGAGTTTTGGAAAATCTAGAACAACAATTAATGTAGGAAAAGCTTGTATTGCTGCTTTTGAAAATCTAAATAGGGTGATATTAAAATGATAGCTGTAATTAGAATCCACGGAAGAGTAGACTTAAGTTATAAAATCAACGACACATTAAATAGACTTAGGATCCACAATAAACTTAATTGTGTATTTATAGACGAAAAAGATAAAATAAAAATGGGAATGGTTAAAGCAGTTAAGGATTTTGTTATGTTTGGCGAAGTAAGTAAAGAATTTGTTGACAAGGTTGTAGAAGCTAGAGGAGAACTTCAAGATAAAACTAAGAAGACTAAAAAAACTTTAGAGAATATTAAACCATGGATTAGACTTCATCCTCCAAGAGGCGGATTTAAGAAGAGTACAAAGTTGCAATTCCCATTAGGAATACTTGGAAAACATAAGGATATATCTAAATTAATGGAGAAAATGTTATGAAATTAAAGAAGAGAACAATACGTTCAAGGCTTAGAGGATCTAGAACAGCAGGATATGGTTTTAGACAGCAACATAAAGGTCATGGTAATAAAGGTGGTTTTGGAATGTCTGGAACTGGTAAGAGAGCAAGCCAGAAACAACAAAAAGCATTGATGATGGCTAAAGCAGCAGGTTTTGAAAGTTATTTTGGAAGAAGAGGTATGACTTCTGCTCCAACTATACGAAAGAAAACTTTTCAATTGAATCTTGGAGATATCCAAAAGAAGTATTATAAAAGCTCTAAAGTAGATCTGAAAAAATATAAAATTTTAGCAAGAGGCGAAGGATTCAAAGCAGAAATCGTTGCTAGGTCTGCCTCCAAGGCTGCAATAGAGAAAATGGAAAAAGCTGGCGGCAAGATTATAATTTTTGAGAAGAAAGAAGAGTAATTATAGCTATTTATCAAAAACCAAATGCTTTATAAAAGCATAATTTCTTTAATTAATATGGCGTTAGTGAATATATTAAAAAATCTTCCAGAGGTGAGAAAGCCCGTTGAGAAAAAATTAGGTTTTAATGTAAAACTTAAATGGACATTAATCATCCTTGTAGGCTTCTTTATACTCGCAAATATTTCATTATATGGGCTCGCAGACTCTGCACTTTCTAGATTTGAGTATTTAGCAATTTTACTTGGAACAGATTTTGGTTCGATAATATCTTTAGGTATTGGTCCGATTGTTATGGGATCAATTATACTTCAATTATTATCTGGTGTTCAGATAATAAAAATAGATATGAAAAGTGAGGAAGGAAAAAGGTTTTATTCTGGACTAAATAAACTTCTTGCATTTTTCTTTGTAATATTTGAAGCAATTATATATGTATTAATGAAAGGATTAGAAGCAAAACCGGGGATGGAAGGAATAGTTATACTTCAGCTTTGTATTGGTGGATTTTTAATTATATTTATGGATGAAGTTGTTCAAAAGTGGGGATTTGGTTCAGGTGTTTCGTTATTTATTGCAGCAGGAATTGGGTGGAGATTATTTGCTCAATTATTTCAGTTTGTTGGTCCTCAAGGAGGCATAGAAATTAGCGGAAATGTACTAGTACTTTTCAAAAGTTTTATAGATGGTGATGCGACTGGAGCTGCACTGGCACTATTTACAATACTTATTACAGCCGTATTATTTTTAATTGTTGTATGGGCACAATCACTAAAAGTAGAAATACCATTAGCATTTGATAGGGTAAGGGGTTATGGGATCAAATGGCCATTGCCATTATTTTATGCAGGAGTTATACCTGTTATCCTTGTTTCAGCACTTAGTGCTAATATCCAATTGTTTGGTAGTTTATTACAAAATAGTTTAGGAAGGGCAACAATTTTGGGAGGATTTTCTAATGGAGTTCCATATTCCGGACTAGCATTTTGGATGCATCACACTCCTTGGCTGCAAGCATTAGTAACAGATAGTTTTAGAACAATCTATTTCTGGCAAGGTATAACTCATGTTTTATTTTATACAGTATTTTCAATAATATTTTCATTCTTCTGGGTAATGACTGCAAATCTAGATGCAGCAAGCCAAGCTAGAAAGATAATGGACTCCGGACTTAGCATACCCGGATTTAGAAGAGACGAAAGAGTACTTGAAACAATATTAAAAAGATACGTTGGCCCACTAACAATCATGGGTGGTGCAGCAATAGGATTATTAGCTTCTATTGCAGACTTAAGTGGTGCAATGGTTGGAGGTACAGCAATATTATTAGTTGTTATGATTTTATACCAATTATACCAGAATATTGCACAGCAACACGCAGTAGATATGAATCCAGCTCTTGCAGGATTTTTTAAAGGAATGTAAATGAAATATAAAAAAGAGGAATTAATAAAATGGTAATGTATCATATAACTCAGTTAATGGGGGAATACCCAAAAACTTCAATAATTGTTGTTTCACTAATTGTTTCACTAATCTCAACAATAGTCACCAAATATACTACCGATCAAGCAATGATGAGAAGCATAAAAGAAAGACAAAAAGAAATTCAAAAAGAGATTAAAGAAAAGAAATATTCTACACAGGATAAAAAATATTTAGAATTACAAAGTGAAATTCTTGGTTTAACTGGTAAGATGTTCAAGCATAGCTTTAAACCCATAATAATTACCATGGTTCCGTTTCTTTTGTTATTTTATTGGCTCCGGAATATCTACTTCCCCTTGATGGGAAATTCTTGGCTATGGTATTATATTCTTCCTAGCATTTTAGTTGGAAGTTTTTATAGGAAATTATTTAAGCTCGTTTAGAAATCATCCTTAAATTAGTTTTAGCAGATTTTATAAATTTATTATACGGTAAAATTCCAGACTCAGAGATTACTCCCATAATGGACCTACCTTTCACCTTATCAAAAGCAAAATTTTCAACAGTTATGTTTAGATCTCTTTCGTCCCAGACCTCCTTGCCAATCCTTTTTTCTAACGTTACTTTTTTAGTATATTTCAAAGAAAAACCGACTGAATACGAGGGAATATTATACAAGGCAGAGATCTTTGTCAGGGTAGAAGTGCCTATTTTGTTATAAATAAATCTCCTAGTATAAGCATCTGCACCGAATAAAAAAAGGTCACATTTTTTAAGAAACTGTTCTGCTGAAAAATCTGGCATGACTACTACCTTAATACCTGCTTTAGCTAATTCTTTTGCGGTCTTTCTACCTTGCAATAATGGTTCTACCTCTGCAGTATAGACAGTAAATTTTTTACCCTTTTTCTTGGCGTATTTCAATAATTCAATAACAGAAGAAGAATGACAATGAGAAAAAATATTCATGTTTTCTTTATAAGATTAAAACCAATATTATTTATTTTCTTCTGACAACTTTCCATGTAAGTTAATAAGTATTTTGAAGATTTTTTCAGATCTCTTGAATTTAATAAAATTTTAATAAAATTTTGAAGAAGAGGTTCCGTAGATCTAGCAGAGATTATCTGTTTTGCATGCTTTTTATCTGGAAAGATTAAAAAAGCTTCTAAACCAGCTAATGCAATATTATTTGCTCCCTGTATCTTGATAGATTTTATATCGGATATTATTTTATGGAACTTTTTTTCTTTGATAACTCTTTCAGTTTCAACTCTTTTTTTCATAAAGAATTAAAAACAAGCTGATATAAAAAGCTTTTGAGAAAAAATTTAACAATTTAATTATTTTTATCCAATGAATTATACAATCCTAAGAGGTAATATAAATGTTAGCCCAAGGACTATAAATCTTTACCTTGGACATTATTACCTGCATAGCCCCATTGCCTAATTAACTCTCTTATTGGGCGGGGCTTTTTTTTAAACAGCGGGCATAATTGCATTGAAGGACATAAAAACAAGAGTTTATAAATTAAATAAAATATTATTTATGATGTTAGATCGACTTGTACCATTAAAGAGGATTATGAGGCATCCATGGGAGATGGGTTATATTGGACTGATATATTCTTCCGTTGCTATAATTCTTGTAAACTTTGTCTTCTCGAAAGACTATGTTCTAAGTCAATACTCGGGTATTATGCTTGTTTTAATCACCTTGATTTGCTGCTTACCTTATATGTATAGGATTATAAAACAAGAAGAAGGAAAAGACCTAGAAATAAGTGATCAAGGAAAACTTATTATGGAACATTCGAAGGCATTGAAAGCTTTAATGTGGTTATTCTTAGGACTCGTAATTGGGTTTAGTTTTTGGTATCTTGTCTTGCCACAGGGAGATGCTCCAAAGGCCTTTGATGCTCAGATAAAAACCTTTTGTACGATTAATAGTCCTCAAAATTATGAATCCTGTTTACAACAGTATGGGCTAATAACCGGAAAGGCTGCAAGCGTAGGCCATCTAATGGCCATATTTTCAAATAACCTATATGTGATGATCTTTACATTAGTCTTTTCTTTATTTTTTGGTGCAGGAGCTATTTTTATTTTAATTTGGAATGCATCGGTTATTGCCGCCGCTATTGGAATGTTTGCTAAAAATCTTAGCGGTATGCCTTTTGGACTTGTGAGATATTTAATACATGGTTTACCTGAAATAAGTGCATATTTTGTTGCGGCACTATCCGGAGGAATTGTTTCAGTTGCCTTTATGAGAAAAGACCTAAGAGGGGAAAGACTATGGATTATTCTTCAAGATGCACTAATACTAATAATTGTAGCAATTTTAATATTGATAGCCTCTGCTTTTATGGAAGTTTATCTAACGCCTTTACTGATTTAAACTATATACTCTAGTTACGAAAACAATTTAAAGACAAGTTATTTATTTTTTATATGAAAACATATCGATGTTCAAGTTGTGGATACAAAACAAGAAAGGAAATTGCTCCAAGAGATTGTAATTACTGTAGTAAGAATGGGTGTATGAGAGAGATTGAAGATGCAGATAAAATTTTAGATGAATTAGATTAAGTTTTTAAATATCTTTTATCTAATTAATCTATGGAAATATTAGTTTTGATTACAATATTATTACCCTTGATGGCAATATTATTTGGATTTATCCTTTGTTTGACCTTTATGCCCCTCTGGATTAGAAAATGTAATCAAATTGGACTATTGTGGGAAAATATGAATAAATATAGAAGTCCTAAAAATGTTGCAGGCTCGGGAGGGTTGATTATTTTGTTTAGTTTTTTGGTTGGAACACTCTCTTATGTCGCATTTAGAACATTGTTTAAAGAATTAGACCAAATAACAATAAATATCTTAGTTATTCTCTTAGTTGTGCTTATTGCCGGATTTGTAGGTTTTGTAGATGATATGCTTGGTTGGAAAACTAGAGGTCTTTCAATTAGGGTTAGAATATTTTTAGTTTTAATGAGTGCAATACCTCTTATCGTAATTAATGCCGGAGATAAAACAATAACTCTTCCATTTTTTGGACAAGTTTATTTTGGAGTTTTATATCCCCTATTTTTAATCCCTCTTGGTGTTGTAGGCGTTACAACAGTATATAACTTCTTAGCAGGATTTAATGGACTTGAAGCAGGACAAGGGGTATTGATACTTAGTTTTTTAAGTTATGTTGCGTACCATACTGGAAATGCTTGGCTAGGAGTTGTGGGTATGGGAATGGTTGTTTGTTTACTAGCCTTTTTAACATTTAACTGGTATCCTGCAAGAATATTCCCCGGAGACACAATGACCTACTCAGTTGGAGCATTAATTGCTGCAATGGCAATTGTAGGAAATTTTGAAAAAATTGCGTTTATTGTGTTTATACCCTACATTATTGAGATGGTTTTGAAAGTTAGAGGAAGACTAGATAAATACTCCTTTGGAAAACCTCAAAAAGATAACTCTCTTGAACTTAGATATGATAAAATATATGGATTGACACACCTTTCAATATGGTTACTTAAGAAAATTAAGAAGAAAGTTTATGAAAAGGATGTTGTACTTTTGATATTCGGTATACAGGTTATTTTCATATTAATTGCTTGGACGATGATTTAATAAGCTTTTTAAACGAAGATTTCTTGATAAATAAATGGTTAAGAAGAAAGAAAGTGAAGAGATAAAAGATTTTTTGAAAGGGTTGGTTTTTAATAAGAAATTTCAGTGGGCAGTAGTCTTGATTTTATTCTTAGCCGTTTTGATTTCTTCTACATCGATTAGGCTATCAAATGTGGAAACATTAAAGAGCCCCGTAACTGGAGAATATTTGTCAAATGATTTAGATTCTTTGTTATTCTACCGCCAAGCAGAGACTAGAATGAATTTGGGTTATTGGCCAGAATATGATGAAATGCGATCTCCAGGATATAATATTTCTTGGATAAAAGAATTAATCAATGATGCTTTAATTTGGAATTATAAGATATTAAATTTTTTTGATTCGGATATTACGTTTAATTATGCTGCAACCATCTCCGCCCCTATTTGGTATGCAATCGGAATTATATTATTCTTTATACTTTCTTATCTTCTAACAAAATCTAAATTGGCAAGTTTAATTGCTTCGGCGTTTTTAGCTTATGCTCCGGCGTTTTTATTCAGAAGTATTGCAGGATTTTATGATCATGATCATTTAGGAGTATTTATGATATTTGCCGTAATGATTGTTGCAGTCTTGGGATTTAAGTATTTTGAGAAAAGTTATAAAAATTCTATAATTTGGGGAATTATTCTGGGATTTTTTACAGCTCTAATGTTATATAGTTGGGGCGGAGGAATTACATTCATTTTAGTATTTTTACCGATTACATTTCTTTTGTATTATTTATTCAATGTAGATAGTAAAAATAGATTCTTAACGTTTTACTCTAGTTGGGTTATTATGTCCATACTATTTACTCCCCTGTTGGGAATGAGTGCAAGGCATATGTATGGAAGATTTTTAGACTCACATGGAATATTAGTTTTATTCGTTTTAGGGTTTTCCTTGATTGATAGCCTTATGGATAAGTTTAAAGACAAACAAACACTTTTTAAAAGAGAACACCTCCATTTATACTCATTGACCATCACAATAATTCTTGGGATCATTGGCCTAATGACTATTGGAAGAAACCCCATAAGACTTGTTCAAAGCGCTTGGGCCACTTTGATTTATCCATTCTTTGGAACTTTTGGAGGAAGGGTTGGAGCAACAGTTGCTGAAAATGCCCAGCCATATTTAATAGACTTAATTAGCCAAAATACTTCCATTAGTTTCTGGTTTTTTATACTTGGACTCCTATTTATTTCAATAAATTTCACATCCCACTCTAAAAGAATTGTTAATAAGATAATCCTTTCTGGAGCAATAGGATTGATGTTTATTGCAATCCTTTTCTCAAGATACTCTAGCACTAGTTTATTAAACGGTGAAAACATATTTAGTCAAGGTTTGTATTTACTAGGCGGAATAGGGTTCTTAGCAGCACTGGGATATGTTTATTCAAAAGAAAAATTTAAAATTAATCTAGAAGTTATTCTTTTATTTTCCGTGGCTTTGACAGTTGCAATAAATGCTAGGGCCGCAATCAGAAGTTTCTTTTTAATAACTCCTTTTATTTGTTTAATCGGTACTTACGGTCTTCTTGAACTTATTAAAAAAACTAATACGAAAGAAGAAAGTTTTAAACCCATTGTGCTAATTTTAGTTCTAATTGTGGGAATTATGGCATATAGTTCATTATTTGGAATCCCATTTAGTGACAGCCAAGGTAAATATCAACTGGTTTCTCAACAAGCCAAATATGTCGGGCCTTCGGCAAACATTCAATGGCAAAATGCTATGGAATGGGTAAAAAATGATACCGTAGAAGGATCCGTTTTTGTACACTGGTGGGATTATGGTTATTTTGTTCAAACTATGGGAAAAAGACCCAGTGTAACAGACGGAGGGCATTCCGGATTTGAACATGCAGACCACTACATAGGAAGATATATATTAACCACTCCAAAGGCGAAAACAGCCTTAAGTTATATGAAAACGTGGAATGTTTCTTATTTACTAATCGACCCAACGGAAATGGGTAAATACGGTGCATTTTCAAAGATTGGAAGCAATGAATCTTGGGATAGGGTTTCTGCAGGAATATTTGGTGGGGCTAGTGATGATTCCCAAATGCAAGAGACTGCAACAGGTTTAACTAAGGTTTACCAACTTGGCGGATGTGTTGATGGAGATATAATTTATAATAAGACATTCTTGCCAGGAATTTCTATATCTCAGACCCAACAAATGCAATGTAACTCCTATGTTGGAGGAGTCGTACTTGAAATTGTTGAAAGGAATAATCAAATCACAATTAAACAACCTACAGGAGTATTTTACTATAATAATAAGCCATATAGATTGCCTATCAAGAATGTTTTTATTGATAAACAAATGATCTCATTTGAAGAGGGGATAGATGCAGTGATATATTTAATTCCAAAAGTAGATGAAAAGACTGGCCAGATGGATCAAACAGGTGCGATGATTTATCTTTCTCCAAAGATACATAACAGCTTAATGGGAAGACTCTATATATTAAATGATTATTACAAGGAATATCCTAGCTTAACTAAGGCGAGATTTGAAGATGATCCTGCAGTTGATTACTTTAAACAGTTCACTAATGGCACTCTGAACGAATTTATCTGGTATCAGGGAATAAGAGCTCCATTGAAAATTTGGGAAGTTAGTTACCCCGTAGGTACGCCCGTACATAATGAATTCTTAGATACTAAATCTAAACTTGAATTTGGAGCATTGGATAGACTGTTTGAATGAAATGGAAGAAGTTTCACTTAAAATAGTTTTATTGGTTTTATTCTGTGCTATTTTGGGAGCATTTGGCCAAGTCTTTTTTAAGTTAGCTTCTGGAAGTTTTTCTTTAAGTGTTGATGGGATTTTAAAAAACTGGAGATTTATGGTGGGAGCATTTTTATATGCCTCTTCTGCTATATTGTTTGTATATTCTCTAAAACAGGGTAATCTGTCTATTCTTTATCCACTAATAGCAACTAGTTATATCTGGGTTGCCTTGCTTTCTTTCTTTTTTCTTAAAGAAGCAGTTTCTTTACTAAACGTTGCAGGAATAGGAATGATTATTGCAGGAATCGTATTAATTGTTCAATGATGCTATCTATAATTATCCCCGTATATAATGAAGAAAGTACTATAGGTAAGGTTATTCAAAGAGTGATAAGAAAAGATTTTGGATTAAAAAAGGAAATAATAGTCATAAACGATGGATCGACAGATAAAACTGGGGAGATCCTAAGAAGTTTAAAGTATGGTGAATTGAGGGTAATTGATTACCGAAAAAATAAAGGCAAGGGCTATGCAATTAGAAAAGGAATAGAGAAGTCCAAAGGAACTGTCATCGCAATACAAGATGCAGATTTAGAGTATAATTTAGAAGATTTGAGAAAGATAGTTAAAATAGTGGTCAAAGAAAATTTAAGGGTTGTTTATGGTTCTAGATTCTTAAAAATGAATAAAAAATACAAAAAAAACTCTTTTTACTTTGCAAACAGATTATTATCTCTCATCACTTCGGCACTATACCTACAGAAGATTACTGATATGGAAACTTGCTACAAAGTAATTAAAAAAGAAGTCTTAGAAAAAATTAAACTGGAATGTAATCGATTCGATATAGAACCAGAGATTACAACCAAGATTATTAAATTAGGCATACATATAAAAGAAATTCCCATAGACTATAAACCACGAACAGCTAAAGAAGGTAAAAAAATTAGATGGAAAGATGGATTTGTAGCTATTTGGATATTAATCAGAGAAAGATTTACTAGATAAGGTGAAATCCATCTATCCGATAGATAGTCGAGTTTATAGTTTTTTTTCCAGACGATTTTTCAAAATTAGATATTAATACTGGATAAATAATGACGGCCTGATCAGTCCCTTGAGTAGTTTGAACAGACAAAAATATCTTTCCATCTACTGGAATGAAAGGTGTTGTTATCCAACTGTGAAGATTGTCTGTAAAAAAGTAAATAGTACTGTTTGTTGAAAATAAATAATTTAGACCCGGGGAATATGAGGCCATATTAGATTTCTTCAAAAAAGAAGTATAGACAATCTCCTCTGGAAAAACATAAGTCGCATCTTCGGGCAGATATTTATTTGCATATTCGCAGGCATTTTTAATAGGATCATAACGATTGAGCGTATTAACGGTCGTTTCGTGATTAATTGACCCAAAAGAGAATATGGCTATCTGCTCTAAAAGGATTAAAAATAAAACCAGAGCAATAACTATCTTGCCAATTAATTTTCTCTTATTGAAAAACAACTTGTAAATCTTATCCAGGGCAATAGCTGAAAAGATGCAAAACAAGATTAAAATTTGTCCATAAAATCTGAAAGCCCTAGCCCACCACCATGAATGAAACAATAAATAGATAATTATCCAAACTAAAAAGGTTTTTAGTTCTAAATTCTTAGCCTTGAATAAGATAAATAAAATGCCCACAATAGAGAGTATTGGGAAGAGATACCCTGTAAATCTGAAATAAGAAAAAAACTCAAGGAGGTATAAAACGGATAAACCCAAGCTTCCATCCCCGTTAGAATGTGCGTTTATTAATGGTTTTCCAAATGCAATAATATTTCTTATAAACCAAGCAAATAAGATTAAGCCCCCTAGGCCTATAGCTAAAAAGGTCTTTTTTGAAAAGAAAAACTCTTCAAAATCTTTTCTCCGATAGATCATATAAAAAAGCATGGGGAATATCAGAAAGAATCCGTCATATCTTATTAGAATACTAAAAGATATAGAGATTATTGCAGGTATAATCAAAGTTCTATTTTCATAGGATTTCATAAATAGATATAAGCCTAAAACTGAAAAAAACATAAAAGGAATCTCAGTCATGAGAGATAGAGAATTAAACAAGAATAAATTGTGAGATGATAGAATAATGGCAGAGATTATTCCCACTCGCATATTTATTTCTTTCCCAATTTTATAAGACAGAATAATGGAAGCCAAGGAAAGAATTAAAACTAAAATTAAGCCTGCATAAGGGGCACTACCAGTTAAAAAATATAAAGGAACGATTAATAGGGGTAGACCTATAGGATATTGAGCATGAGGATTCGCCCCATCCGTAGTAAAACCTTTCCCAGTAGCTAGATTTTCGGCTAACTTAGAATACCAAAAACTATCCTGGGCCCAGAGTGTGGAAAAATTTAAGAAAAAATAGAGCCAAAAAAAAGAGAAAAAAATCAAAACAGTTAGAATCAATAAATTCTCTTTTGTATTGTATTTGCTAATTTTTAACATAATAAATAAACAATAAAAAGATATATAAAGATAATGGTAAGATATTATTTTATAAAAGATGGGAATAAAATTGAATCTTGGTTGTGGTCCAGACATTCTGAAGGGATATGTAAATTGTGACTGGTCTAAAGAACTTGGAGCAGATAAGGTGTTTGATATGAACCGCATGCCTTGGCCGTTTGAAGATAGTTCTGTTAGTGAGATTGTAATGAATCATGTTTTAGAACATTTTCATGAACCTCTAAAAATACTAAAGGAAGTTTATAGAATCAGCCATAAAGATGCAATAATTAAAATAGATCTGCCCTACTTTTCCCATGAAAGTGCTTATTCCATGTTAGATCATTACCATCAATTTACTTGGACAAGTTTTGATGCTTTAGAGAAAAAACATCCTTGCCACTGGCAATCTATAGGAAACTTTAAAATTGTTAAAAAAGAACTTAGGGGAAGATTTTTTGGCAAATGGAATCTATTTAACTTATTCCCTAGAGTCTACCAAGAATATTTGTGCTGGATCTTCCCGATTAAAAATCTATATATAGAACTAAAGGTACTCAAATGATAGATAAAAAAAAGAGGATTGCTTTTATCAATGACACATTCTTAGAAGGAAGGGGTGCAGACACAGTTATTTACGAACTTGCAAGAAGGTTAGGTAAAAAATATGAGGTCTTTGTAATCTCAGGGGATTCAAATATAGCAGAAGAGAACTTTAAACTTATTAAGATTTACCTGCCAAAACTTTTTACAGGAAGATTAAAAGACTTTTTTTATTTTAATAAGATGAAAAAATTAAAAGAACAAGTAGATCGGTTAGATAAAGAATATTCATTTAATAAAATATTTGTTTGTCATGGCGGTTTAAGTCCGGCATTTGATAAAAATAATAAAATAAACTATATTTGGATGGGTTCTCCATCGAGTAAAAATTTATTTAGAAACTTACTGGCAGTATATTTCAAGATAAAAATGAAGAAAAATAAGATAATCACAATATCTAAGTTTATGAAGAAAGACTTGGAAAAAATAAATGCGAGTAACATCCAATTGACATTATTGGGAGTGTCTAGCGAATTCAAAGATATTAAAAAAGATAAAAATTTTATGCTCTATGTTGGTAGACTTGAAAGACATAAAAATGTAATTGAATTGATAAATTTAGCAAAGAAGATTAATTTTCAGTTAAAAATTATTGGATATGGGCCAGAAAAAGAAGACCTGGAGAAATTTGCAAAAAAGATAAACTCCCCAGCTATTTTTTTAGGGAAAGTGTCTAAAAAAGAATTAATTAAAAACTACCAAGAATGTTCTTTTTTTGTTTCGGGTTCTAAATGGGAAGGATTTGGACTAATATTTATAGAAGCTGCAGCCTGTGGAAAGCCATCAATAGGATATAACAAAGGATCTATTGCAGAGGTTATTATCGATGGAAAAACTGGGTTTGTGGTCAATAAACCTGAAGAATTTGAAAAAAAGGCAAAAATATTACTTGAGAATAAAAAAATAAGAAAATTAATGGGTCAAAGAGCCTCCAAAGATAGTAAAAGATATAACTGGGATAGAATTGTCTATAAATTGGAGAAAGATTTATGAAAAAAATTAAAGTTTATTTACAATACCCCTGGCGATTTCCAGATTCGCCTTATTATAAATACTTAATAAAAAATCCACCTGCGAATGTTAAATTTTTAAATGTGGACGAACAAAAAGGTGCTATGACCAATATAAAGAAATTTTGGTTATCTAATTTTTTAAAAAGAAATATAAGAAAATTTTTTAGAAAATTTAATACAGGTATTTTAAACGCCCATAAGACAAAAATAAAAACAAATTTTGATTTAATTCAATGTGCTCACTGTATAAGCCTAAATAAATCCCCATGGATTGCAGATTTTGAATGTGGTTGGCAATTTTTTGTAGGAAAAGAAACAAAAAAATTAAAAGAAAAGGCTGAAAAGATAGTTTTAGATCAAAATTGTAAAAAGATTATTGCTTGGACAGAAGAGACTAAAAAAGAGATCTTAAGTATTCTTCCAAGTATAGATTATAAACTAGAGGTTGTCTACCCTGCAGTTCCTATCTCAAAATTTAAAAAAAGAAAACATAAGGGAATAAACCTTGTCTTTGTTGCTAGGTATTTTGATCAGAAAGGGGGATATCATGCATTGGAAGTTATGAAAAGATTAACAAAAAAATACAAAAATGTTAGAGGAATAATTGTCTCTACCGTTCCAGAGAAAGTTATAAATTCAAACAGAAATAATAGTAAAATAACTTTTTACCCATTGATGCCTCAAAAAGAGGTATTTGAAAAAGTTTACGCGATTGCAGACATATCTATTTATCCAGCATATGCCGACTCATTTGGTTTTGGAATTCTCGAGTCAATGTCATTTGGAATACCGGTTATAAGTGTTAATGGATATGCTAGGAAAGAACTGATAACTGAAGGAAAAACAGGGTTTGTGGTAGAATACCCTAAGGGAATAAAAGATCAATATGACTTTGATTGGATAGAGGTAGATAAAATAGGTGAAAAAATTATCAATGAGATGGTGAAGAAAACCTCCCTATTGATTGAGAATAAAGAAGATTTAAAAATAATTTCTGAAAATTGTAAGAAAGAAATAAAAATTGGTAAATTTTCTATAGCGAATAGAAATAAAAAATTAGGGAGGGTGTATAATGAGGCAGCAAAATAGAGCTGGCTTAGTTTCACTTATAATAATAAATTATAATGGTGGCAAGATTACTCTGGATTGTATTGATTCTATTTTAAAACAAAATTATAAAAATATAGAAATTATTGTCTCAGATAATGGCTCTAAAGATAATTCTATAAAAAGAATAAGAAATAAATTCCCAAAGGTTAAAATATTGGAACTTGGCGATAATAGGGGCTATGCTGGGGGAATAAATAAGGGTTTAGAGATTGCTTCTGGAGAATATATTGTTGTTATGAATAATGACCTTATATTAAAGAAGGACACTATTACAGAGATACTTAAAAGAAAAGAGGAGGCAGATATCTTTGGAGTAAAGAATTATTATGTTTCTAATCCAAAAATTCTCTGGGCAACCGGAGTAAAACTAAACAGAATTATTATGAAGGCAAATCTTGTGGGGATCAAGCAAAAAGACGAAGGGCAATATGATAAAACTAAGTTTAAACATTTAGTTGGATCTTTCCTATTTGTTAAAAAGAAAGTTTTTGATAAAATTGGAGGATTTGACGAAGATATTTTTTGTTATTATGAGGAAACAGAATTCCAAGAACGAGCAACACTGAATGGATTTAAGATACTATTTGTACCTACAGCTACACTTTTGCACCATGTTGCCTATTCTTCTGGTGGAGGGTCAAATAAAATAACCGATTACTACCTCATAAGAAACCGTGGAAAATTTATTAGTAAATACCAAAAAATTTATTTTAAACCTATTTCCTATCTGTCCTTACTTGTTGAATCTTTTTTGAGATGTTGCAAACATTTAATCCGGTTTAAAATTAAAGATTCATTATATCCTTTGAGGGGTTTTAAAGATTTTATTCTATGTTTTGGAGGAAAGATACGAGAATGAAATCTAAAATTTGTTTTATTTTAGATAATAATCCACATTTTTTGGGAGGGACAGCAGTCTATGTTATGAACATTATAGACTATTTAAAAAAAAATAAAAAAGCAGTAGAGATTTGTTGCATTTACCCTGGAAAAGAAAACAAGGAAGAACTAAAGAAAGACATAAGATATATAGAGATAAAAACAAGTTTATCTTTCCCGTTTAAATTCTTCGAATATGCTAAAAAAGTAAACCACTTCTTAAACACAGAAAAGTTTGACGTCATAAATAGCCATGCCATGGCCGGGTATTTTATGAGTAATTTCGAGAATAAAGACCATGCCTCTTTAATACATACATACCACGGAGCAACATATTACTTTTTTAAAAACCATCTTCAAAGACCCCTAGGATTTGAAAAAATTATGGCATACCCGTTAATGAAACTGACCGAGAAAATTGAACATCCGCCGATTAATTACTCTGACAAACTTATCTATGTTTCTAACAAAGTTAAACGCCAGAGTAACGAGCTCTATGGGGCTGGAAGGAAAGAAATTGTTATAAATAGCGGAGTAGATACTTCAAACTTTTACCCACGGAGTAAAGAAAAATGTAGAATGAAATTAAACATGAATAAATCTGCAGCATATGGCCTTTATGTTGGTAGGGGCGGATGGTGGACAAAGGGACTAGATAGGGCAATAGAACTATCCAAAGAAATAAGAAAATTAGAGCCTAATTTTAAGCTAATCGTTATTGGTCCAGACTATAAGAAGGTTAAAAAATTAATTGATAAAAACAAAGATTTACTGACCTACTTGCAAGTTATAGAAAGAGATAAAATAGCTAAATATTATTCTGCTTGTGACTTTTTTCTTTGCTGCTCAAGATACGAGGGTGGAGCCCCTACATTATCTACTGCAGAAGCGATGGCCTCAGGATGCCTCATTGTTTGTTCCAAAGATTCTGAACAGGAAGTAATCTCAAATAATAAAAATGGATTGATCATCGATTTTGAAAAAAATAACTTAAAAGAAGAAGCAGACAGAATTTTAAAGAACTTAAAAAATGCTAAAATGATTAAAGGAGCAATGCAAAAAATAAAGAATATTTCTGGCAATGAATTTCTAAATAAATATGTACGAGTATTATTTGAAAAATGAAAGATAAAAAAATTAAACTGATACAGATTACTAATGAATTTAGCTTTGGAAATGGCAGAGCAGAAGTAATAAAAGAATTGTCTAGATACTTGTCGAAAAAGTTTGAAGTAGAGATATGGTACCAATACAGCAATCAACGAGGGCTGCCTGAAACAGATGTTAAAAGTTTTAAAATCCCCCATGCATTAACCCTCCTAAAAAGATTAATTTCCATAAATGAAAAAACAATAGTAGTAAGCAATTTTGGAAAATATCAACCACTAATTGCACTTATAAGTACCCTAAACAAGAATATACTAAACATAGTAATTGATTACGTTAATCCTCCCAGAATGGCAAGTAATGCTAGCTGGTTTGCAAATCTGAAAGTGGAAGTATTGTGTCAAGTTGTCTACCGGTTTGGAAATAAAAAGGTAGTGGCAATAAGCGAATATTCTCGGCAGTTGCTAATAAATAAATATGGTATAAACCCCAAGAAAATAGAAAAAGTTCTATTGGGCATAGATTCAAAAAAATACTGTCCAACTATAAAGCCACATGAAGGAAAGGTTAGGCTTGGATGTTTTTCAAGATTTGGAGACTCAAAAAATATAAATTTACTCTTAGATCATATTTCGAATTTTAAAGAGAATGAGCTCTTGTTAGCTGGTGCAAAAGATATTACCTCAAGAAAAAAAGCATATGAAAGAGGCGTGGAATTGAGTAAAACCAATAAAAATTTGAAGGTAATGACTGATTTGACAGAAAAAGAAAAAATAAAATTTCTAAATTCATTAGATATTTTTATCTATCCTTCTTTATGGGAGGGTTTTGGATTGCCCATTTTGGAGGCCCTGTCCTGCGGGAAGCCAGCCATCGTTTTTAATAGATTTGCTATGCCTGAACTTGTGCAAAATGGATATAATGGTTTTGTAGTAAATGATGAAAAAGAAATGGTTCAAAAAGTTAATTTACTCACCAAAAATAAGGAATTAAGATTAAAGATGGGTAAAAGAGCTAGGCAATTTGCAGAAAAACAAGATTGGAAACAAGTTTCAGAAAGATTTGAAAAAATGCTAAATAAACTCTTAAACAAATCAAAATGAAAAAGCCAATAGTTTCAATTATTATGGGAGTTTACAATAAAGAGAAATTTATTAGGGAGAGTGTTAAATCGGTACTTAATCAAACCTTGAAGAATTTTGAACTGATAATGGTTAACGACCAATCCAAAGATAATTCTTGGAAAATTATGCAGGAACTTGCTAAAAAAGATAAAAGGATTAAGGTAATAAAAAATAAAGAAAACCTGGGCTCCACTATGGCCCGTAACGTTGCTCTGAAACTCTCGAAAGGAAAATATATTGCCATCTTAGATGCAGATGACCTTATGTATCCTAAAAGACTAGAAAAACAATCTTCTTATTTGGATAGACATGAAAAAATATTTCTTATCGGGACTTCAGCAAGATTTATAGATGAATCTGGAAAATTGCTTAGGACTTTTTGGAAATGGCATAGGTTTCCAGATATAGTAGATAGGCGATTAAATTCTGGATGCGTATTTGTTCATTCTTCTATAATGTTTAGAAATGATGGTACAAGATACAATGAGAAATATAAAAGAGGCGAAGACTGGGAGTTTTATCTAAGAGCTAGAAAAGAAGGTAAGAAGATGCTAAATCTATTCTTACCTTTAACTAAGTATAGGAGAGATCCGCAAGGAATAATGGCTAAAATGACTCCAAAGAGCGATATTTATAAAGAGATGTTGATAATGGAGTATATAAAATGATAAAAAAGATAATTAATTTTTTAAGGTTTAGATTGTATGGTGCAGAGATAGAAAAAATTAGATTGAAAGAACTGATAAAAAAGGATAACCCCATAATATTGGAGATTGGGGCAAATAGGGGGACAGATACTGAAGAATTTTTAAGTATTTTTCCTAATGCAAAGTTATATTTATTCGAACCAGACCCTAGAATGATTAAAGTCCTTCAGAAAAAATTCAGAAAAAATAAAAAGATTATTTTAGAAAAAATTGCACTTTCAAATGTAAGTGGAAAGGCCAAGTTTTATCTTTCTGAAAGTTCTACAGGGGTTGGAGGGAAAGATTCTTCTTCTTTAAAAGAACCTAAAAAGCATTTAGAAGTTTATCCTGAAATAAAATTTGATAGGAAAATCTTTGTAAAAACAGAAACCTTGGATAAATGGGCTAAGAATGAAAAAATAAATTTAATTGATTTTATCTGGGCAGATGTTCAGGGAGCAGAAAAAGAACTGATTCTTGGGGGGAGTAAGACTTTAAATGATCGTACAAGATATTTTTATACGGAATTTTATAATCAAGAACTTTATAAGGGACAGATAAACTTAAAACAAATAAAAGGGCTTCTACCAAACTTTAAATTAGTTGGAATTTGGGGAAATAATGTTCTTTTTAAAAATATAAGTTTAAAATGAATGGAAAAATAATTTCTAGCTGCCCAGGGGGACTATGTAATCGCTTGAAATGTTTAGTCTCGTGTTCAAGGATAGCTAAAAAATATAATCGAGAATTATTATTATACTGGCCAGAAAATTTGGCATGTGGAGCAAAATTCAATGATCTATTTGAAGATAAAATAAAAAGCATATCTACTAAGGACTTAGAAAGATTAGAAAAAGAAAAAAACTACTTTTTTTACAGCGATAAAAATAATCTTATTTTGCCAAACAAAGAAAAAGAAGTTATAACAGACACTTGGAGATTTTGCTTATTTGAAGAAGAAATTTCTAAAAATTTTTCTATGGAGGTTCCTCCAAAAATAGGAGAGTCTATTGACTTTGAATATGCTAGGATTCCTAAGAAAATGAGAAAGAAAATCACTTCCACCCTTCTAAAATTAAAAATAAAAGACAGCATATTGGATAGGGTGCTAGATTTCTCAAAGAAAAATAAAATTTATAATTGTATCGGGCTACATATAAGAAGGGGAGATATAACAAACTCAAGAGATGGATGGGGTAAAATATCAGATGAAGAAAAGTTTATAGCTAGAATAAGAGAAATATTGTGTAAAAATAATAATCAAAAATTCTTCTTGGCTACAGATTCTTACCAAACTGAAAAACGATTATTGGCCCTATTCAAGGAGAATTTAATTGTATACCCTAAAGAGGTTGTTGAAAGAAATAAGAAAAATAGTATAATTGAGAGCCTTATAGAGTTATTGTTACTGTCCAAAACAAAAAAAATAATTGGAACATATCAGAGTACTTATACTGAATTAGCTTGGTGGCTTGGAGGAGCAGATAAGGATGTAGAAATTCTAGGTACAGAAGAAGAAAAATTAGATTTAAAGAATAATAGAGCAAAGAACGAAAAGAGACTTGTAATAAGAATAAAAAAAACTATCCTCCGAATTTTTGGTAAATATCCTTTATTTTATAGAAAAGAATACTCTATTGGCCATATCTGGGATTAATAAATATAATATAGTACCTAAATATATATAAACCGGATAAATTCGAAACTTTTATGAAAAAGATACTATTGGTCAACCCACCTTCTCCTTTTCTTATAGATGAAAGAGTATTCCCAAACTTGGGGCTACTAAACTTTGCAACCTCATTACTACAAAGAGGTCAAGATGTGGAGATTCTGGACCTAGCGGGTATCCGCTCTCCAAAAGAAATACTTTTAGAGAAAATAATTGGTAAAGATATCATAGGATTCTCCTCTACTACGCCCCAATTCTCCCAGGTATATCCCCTTGCTAAAGCAGTAAAGGAGGCAGATGATTCAAAATATCTTTTATTGGGTGGGGCGCATGCCTCGGCTATGCTTTCCCTCCAGAAGACAAACCCGGAAACATATAAATTAGACCCAAATAAAGATTCATTAAATCTGTTCGACACAGTTTTTTCAGGAGAAGCAGAGAACCTAGATCCTAATGAAATTAACTCGAGATTCTTGCGTGGAGATATAATAACTAAACTAGATGAAACACCAATCGCAGATAGAAGTCTATATGATATACACTCCTATAAATATCTTATCGAAGGAGTACAGGCGACAACTGTAATGACTCAAAGAGGTTGCCCATTTAAATGTAAATTTTGCTCAGGTAGGAAAATAGATATGTATAGTAAAACTAGAAGTTTAAGTCCAAAAAGGATAGTTGAAGAATTAGATTATTTGAATAAAGATTACGGATTTAACGCATTTATGTGGTTTGATGATGAACTAAATATAAGCTCAGAAAGATTAAAAAAATTGGCAGAAATTATCCAACATAGAAATTACCTAAGCAGAGGATTTGTAAGATCCGACCTTCTTGTTAAAAATCCAGAAACTCTAAACTATCTTTCTAGGATAGGTTTTGTAGAACTTTGTAGTGGTGTTGAAAGTGGGTCCGACAAAATATTGAAAAGAGTAGATAAGGGAACAACTTCCGAAATTAATACATTGGCAAGAGAGATGATTGCAAAGGCTGGAATAAAATATAAGGCATTTACTATTCTTGGGCATCCCGGAGAAGATAAAGAGGATATTCAAAAAACTAAACAATGGATAGAAGATAATAGCCCGGACTCGTTTGATATTGGCATATTACAACCATATCCAGGCTCAATAATATATGACTGTGCTAAACCATCCAAGAAGTTTTCAGGCTTCGAATGGGAATACGAAGGATTATATTTTAGAAAGCCAGATTATAGCTCGGAAGAAACGTTTTACAAGGGGAGAGCAGGAGAATACCATTGTAATGTTCGGACCGATTCTGTTTCTTCAGAAGAGATTTTAGAAGCTAGAGAGGAGATAGAAAGGTTAGGTAAAAATAGATAGGAAAATGAATATATGGCATCCCTATTAAAATTTAAAAACAATATAAAGAAATAGAGCGATAGATAACAAGAGATTACAATTACTTTTTATAGATTTCCAAATAAAATTTTTATTGAATCTTAGACCTTTTAGTTAATTTGGCTAGGAAATATTTAAGAGAACCCTCTAACCAATATTTTTAAGCAATAAAAGTACCTTAGATTATATCGGCAGAAATAACCTTCACTTAAACTTTTGTAGGTTTAATATTTGTGCAAAGATCGCCCCTAGCCCCTATTTTTTATTAATAACCCTAAAAGAACTCCTCGGCTGATTATAGTAGCAATTGCTGCTCCAATGGTTGCATGGAACATAGAGAACTGTAAGAAATATCTTATTAAGAAGAAATTTAATAAAATATTTAAGAATGTTGCAAATAAAAGGATCTTTGCAAGAATTGTATTCTTAGACTGAGATATTAAAAATCCAGAATAAATTGCATTTAATGAATCGATTATCAAAAGAATGGATAGGATTCTTAAAAGATTTACAGCAGGCAGGTAATCTACGCCATAGACTAATCTAACTATGAAAGGTGCTAGAATAAACGTAAATAAAATTGCAGCAAACGCTAAAGAGAGTGTAAAAAATAAAGATTTCTTCAAAGCAATAGCCAACTTCTTTTCTTTTAATCTAGAGAACAAGGGGAAGAATGCAGCTGAGAATGGAAGTAATGCCCCAACAGAGCCTAAAAGAGCAAATGCAGCCTGATAGTAAGCTAGATAAGACGCTTCTACAAATCTTCCAAGCATAATTAGATCAATTGAACCAAAGAATAGGCCAGATAGGGCTGTAGCACTTAAGGGCAAAATAAATTTACGAACCTCTTTTTTTTCAGAGTCTTCTAAAGTCGAATTAGGATATCTTTTTATTTTAGGGTAGAGGAAAATAATAGAAAATAAGAAACATAAGCCAAGTGTTAGAAACAATACTCCTAAAAGGATATCAATGGACGAATCTATAAATAAGAGGATAGCTAGAGGTATTAAGACTAACCTAATTATCTGAAAGAAAATCTCCTTATAAAAAGGGTACTTAAAATTATTTCTTGCTTGAAATAACCCTATAACAAAGCCCATAAGACTGGTACAAGCAAGATATAATGAGCCGGCTAAGAGGGCATAAAAGATAGGTTTTTGATAGTAATATTTTGCAATAAAATAAGATGAAAAAATTAATAATAGAGAAGTGATGAGCGTTAAACTAATCTTTAAATTTCTTATGTAAATTACATAGGCTCCGGCTTTTTTAGGATTTTCTTGATTTTTAGAAATATATCTTACTAGTGCACTACCTATTCCGAGATCTGAAAATGCAGCAAAAAGAATTATAGTACTAAGTGAAAGAGTATAAAGGCCAAAAATCTCCGGCATGAGCATTCGGGCTAGAATAGCTGTGAATAGCAAACTTCCACCTTTAGAAACAATGGAACTAGAGAATTGAAAAATAGAGTTTTTCATAGCAATGCCAGTATCGCCAGAGAAGTCCCTATTTAGAAGTCTTTTTGTTATTCCGATTGTTTGTTGTTTTAGTATCTTTAGCATTTTATTTTGGCAGGTTTAGTTTACTTTTTATTTTAAGCAAAAAATCAAAGCACTTAGTTGCATAAGATTTATCAAAAATAGTACCATAGTAAGTTATACCATTTCTTGCTTTTCTTAAGGTATTTATAAAACTTATCTCGCTTTCCTTAAAAGACATTTCTTCAAGAAAAGAGACTTCTGCTTCATGAGAATAGTTTCCGGATGCAGAAAAACCTTTTTTCAGCATCTCTGCCCTTATCCTTTCAAGGATTATGTCTTGTACATCCTTAACTATCGAATTTGAGCTAAAATCATCAATACCCATCTTTTCAACTCTTTTTTTTAAACCAATAAAAGAATTTTCAGATTCAGATAACAAAAATTTTGCTCTAGGCAAATCAGGGGTTATCTTTTTTATTATGCCTTTTTTTAGATAATATTCAAAATTAAAAGGAACAATCATAACTCTAGACCTCCTTGAAGAACAATCCCGTTAATTATACTTTCCTTGAGATTCGTGTGAACCTCTTTAAATGATGGATAAAATTGAAGACTAATCTTTTTTCTAAATGAAGTTTCATAAGCCTTTAGATCAACTACTTTTTCGCCTGAACCTATAATTGCAATATCGATATCCGATAAGAAATTATCTTCACCGCGAGAGAAAGAGCCAAAAAGAACAATTGTAGCTGTTGGAAAGATATTGGATAAGAAATCTAACAAACCGGAACTATAAACCCCCCGAATATTCTCAACTCTTTTCATACGAGTGATCCTTTTATGATCAAGTCTTAAACTAACCTCCAGGGTATTTGAATCTTTTATCTTGGTTACAACAATTAAACCTCTTTTTTGAATTTTTTTTAAAGAATTAGAAACGGCTGTTGGAGAAACTTTAAGATTTATAGAAATTCTTCTTTGATTAAATGGCTTTCCAGCATTGAAAAATAAAAATCTTAAGATTTCCTTCTCTAGGCCTGTAAATTCTTCTTTATATATGTCCATTATAGTTTATATGTGTAAATTTTAGTTTATAAAGGTTTTTATTCTAAATGGATTTCTTATTTTTGTTGTTTAGTAAAGTATAGATTAAAGAAAGCTTATGGTGTTTTTCTTCTTTTTGGAAATGTTGATAGATTAAATCAGTTATTAAATGAAATAAAAAACCGGCAAGAACAAAATAAAGGAGAGGTAATAAAGGAGATAATAAAACTAAAACTAAGAGAGTTTCTATATTGTGAAAGAAAAATATTGGTTTTTTATAAGATCTTTTCTGAGCACGGGATAAACCTAACCAAACATCTCTCCGATGCAAAGACCAAGAGTAAAACTTGAAAGGATTAATACTTTTTTCTTTAAAGATAAATCTAGGTACATGATCTAGATCGATTATTAGAAAAGAAGCTAAGAAGAAAATAGAGATGTTAATTAAATTAAATCCAAAGAAATATAGTACCAAAGATGCTAAGAGGCCAAAGAGAAAATGCCATCTGGGCATCATTTAGTCTTCTCCTAGCTGCCTTACTATGTCCGCAAATGCTGGCCTAGATATTAAAACACCTACAGAAATACCAACCAAGGTTGTAACTGCAAAACCTTTCAAAAGACCTGCAGAAGCAGCTCCAATGCCCATAAAGCCCAATAGGCCTGTTAAAGGTATTAGGGCTGCAAAAGTCGTAGCAAAGGCAGTCACAATGATGAATAATGCCTTCTTTACTCTTTCTTTTAGAGACTCGCCTTTAATTCTGGACTCATCTAAAATAACTATCTGGCTATCAACTCCCGTTCCGATCGTAGTAATTATACCTGCAATTGAGGGTAAATCCAAATTCCATCTTATCAATGCTGCAAACCCTAAGATAATAGTAACCTCGGAAAGTAGAATAGCCATTTGTGCAAAGACAAGTTTTATTTTTCTATATCTAATTAGAATAATCAATCCAACAGCTAAAAAAGCAAATAATCCTGCAATTAGAATTTGTTTTGTAAACTCTGTACCAAGTTTTGGAGAGATCCTGTCTAGCTTATCAATTTTTAATTTAAATGGAAGACTTCCGGTAATTAAAACAGTTTGTAACTTTTTCATATCTTGTTCCGCTTGATCAATTGCTTCTTGTCTTGATGCTCCTGAACCCGAACCAGAAATTTGTATTTGTGTTGCAACCTTCCCTTTTAAATCTGCTCCGATATTTAGAGAATCTGTTAAAACATCATCCAGGTAGAAGTCTATTTGTTTGGATAAGTATCTCCCGCCAGAAGTAGAGTTTACTTCTAATTTATCTGTAATGTCTGCATGCCTTTTTGCAGCTTCTTCACTTAAAAATATTACAAACCGGAAATTACATGCTTCTCCGCCTTCAACCGCAAAACACTCTGTTAGACCTGCATCTTGTCCAGTTCTTCCAACATAAGTAACATCTTCATTTCCTCCAACAAAAACAGTTTCGTTTCCAATTTTTGCTTCAAACTTTCCTTGTTTGGCAATTAGTTCTTCTAAATCGGAAGGTGAAGAACCTGCAATTTCAATTAACATAAAATTATTTCCAGATAGATCCGAAACCTTTCTTATTTGAACATCAGTTAAACCATACAGATTAAACCTTTCTTGTGAAACTGCAATTAGATCATCTATTTGATTATCTGAAAGAGGTTCTTCTGCACTTACAAGTGCTCTTGCTCCACCTTGTAAATCTAGTCCTGTTTGAAGTCTTGTTTTTGGGATATCCTTAATTATAATTGAAGAAAAGTCCTCGCTAGAAAATAATCCTATTATCTCTTGATTTCCCTTAACCGAGATCTCTGTTCTTTGTTTACCTTCAAATGAAACTACGCTGGAATAATCTGCCATCGTTTTAATAACCTGGCCATTTATAGAGGTGATAGTCATTCCAGTTCTTAATCCCTGTTCAAATAAAGTAGAGTTTTTTTCTATAGAACGAACCATCACACCATTTTCCATAAATGTTGGAGGTAGTGAAAAAATAGATATCAAAGAAGCTATAACAAAAAATACTAAAACCCATATTTTAAATGTGAACTTCATTTCTTTCTCTCCACATACCATTTAATTATTCCCGAATTTGTTAGCCAAGTGTTTAACATATCAAAAAATAGACCGATTAAAAGAATTGTGAGAATCTGATTCAAAACGCTTCCGAATGGGTATACAACAATTAAAGCTGATGCCACGGCCGCAATTGAAGTTAAGGTCATTGTCATTCCGGTTTTAAATGCTCCGAATATTTCTTGGTTTACAGAAGAATAATTCTTTTTCTGCAAGACCCTTGTTGTTAATAAAATGTCCGTATCTACAGAATAACCAATCAACATTAAAAATGCTACAATACCTGCCGTTGAAATTCTCATTTCAAAAAGATTTACAACCGCTAAAGTCATAACTAAATCAGAAAATGCACTAAGTATCACAGCAAAAGAGGGAATGGAATTTTTAATATAGATAAAGAATAAAAAACAGCCCAAAGCTAAAATGGTAACAATTTTTAGAGTAGAAAAAGAACCAACAACAGACTTCCCTAAAAGAACGCCTAGAATAATATTTAAGACTAAAACAATAAGCTTTATCTTTTTGCCTGAACCAAATATTAAGAAAACTACGGCAGACATCCAAAAGAATGCTAGAGCAATAGAAGACAACAGCTGTTTATAAAAATTAGAACTTAAAGCTGCAGAAGTAGATTCTATGCTAGAATTTTCGGAATCTAGAGTATATCCCAAATATTCTTCAATTATTTCTATTGCTAGGTCGGTCTTATCTTCTGGAACTATTAAAGTTACTTGCGTTTGTTTCCCAGTGTTATCTGTGATTGTTCTCACTTCAAGATTAGAAATTTGCTTGACAAGTTGAGCTTCTAGACCTGCTGAACTTTCTTGAGAAAAAATAGAGATAGTCGTTCCACCTGTTAAAGAAACATCCTTATACATTATATCATTATTTTGGACATAGAAATAAACCAAGAAAGATAGGGAAAAAATAAGAAGCAAAGCTGGAATAATTATTGCCTTTTTATAATGTTTATCATATAACTGGGAAAAGTTCACCATGTAATTATTAAAAAAGGGTGCTTTTTAAGGGTTTAGGATATAAAAATGTGAATTATTGACCCTCGGTCCAATCGCGGTAGATTGATTCTCATTAGACTGGACGGAAAGATTTAGGTTAATTGGGGATTTCTAGAGATTATAGCCAAAGTAGATGTTATGAATATTTTGTCAGTCCGGACATTAATCCCTATTATGCCGACTGACAAAATGAACCAAAAGATTAATCTCGCGTTTGTAATTGAATCTTTGGAATTTAAATAATGAACAGAAGGTAGAATTGGTAAGTTTTGTCCTCTGAAATCCAAGAAATAAACTCTTTTGCCCGGCAGGACATTAATCTTCATTATGCCGACGGGCAAAATGAACCAAAGGACTAACATCCCCCTATAATCGGATCTGGAAAATTTAGGTCTAATATGTGCTAGGTAGAATTAGTAAGTCTTGCAAATGCCCTAAGAAAGATATAAAGATAAATCCAAAGGAGATAATTAAAGCATCTTTTAAAAATAAATCGCATTAATCTATCAAAAATATGAATGCGCGGACCGGGATTCGAACCCGGGTCACAAGCTTGCTTCAAACTACTAATATTTGGAAGGCTAGCATTCTACCACTGAACTATCCACGCATATTATTTGGAGAGAATTTGAGGTTTTAAAGCTTACGATTGTCTAATTTTGTAGACTCCAAAGCTTTTTAAGTTAAGAAAATTTAGAAGTTTTATGTGGGGGTGCCGGAGTGGCCTAACGGGCTGGACTTAAGATCCAGTGGCTTTTGCCTTCGGGGGTTCGAATCCTCCCTCCCACATGTAGGTTATTAAATTCGCATCCTTGTAGAAGACAATCTATCGGCTAAGAAAAATAAGAAGTTTGGTGAGTTAGTCTTTTTAAATAGGAATTGCTAAGAGCCAGCCATAATCAGGTTTTACCTAATAGAAAGGTATTCGCGATGCGATCTATTCTAGTAGAATAGAACAGATAACAATGCTTAAAAAGCCAAAGGGGCTAAGTTTACTTAGGTGGTTAATTAAAAAGCCTCGGAATATTTCTGAGTTAAACTAATGAAAGAAAA
>CAZKBE010000005.1:0-35344 GCA_964551115.1 Candidatus Woesearchaeota archaeon | reverse complement strand
AAGATATAAACCCATAGCTTGATTTAAAAACAAACTTACAAGGTCAAAATTATTGAGATTTGAACTCAAAATAGAGATACCGTCACCATTATCAGAACAAGAGACATTATAAAAATTATTGTTGTGACTAGAAGACAAATAAATTCCTTAAAAAGCATTAGAATCAGAGATTATATGTGTAAAATTATTATTACTCGAACCAGAACCTAATACAATCCCCCTCTGGTTATTAAAAATATTAGTCAAATAGAAAGAATTGTTATGGCCAGAATGGAAATAAATTCCTTCCTGACTATTATAACTCAGAGTGGTGCTAACAAAATTATTTAAATCAGAATTAGAATAAAAAGAAATACCTACATCGTTATTAGATGTATAACTTAAATTAAAATTATTATAATTTGAATTATCTTGAAGATGAATACCACGAAGGTTATAAGAAGAGGTAGTATTTGAAAAGTTATTATAGCTTGAATTATATAAATAAATTCCCACATTAGTATTATAATGGGAATAAGTATCTATAAAAGTATTAAATTTAGAAGAAAATAAGGAAAGACCAATAGTTTGATTAAATATATTAGATGAAATAAAAGAATTATTAAAACTTAACTCCAATAATATGCCGCTCGAGTCAGAAGAGGGATATAAATAATCCCCGTCCCTAGTTGAATTAATATTCTCAAAACTGTTATAATAACTTGAGTATAAATAAACCCCTGCATCATTATTACTCACCAATAAGTTATTAAAAGAAGAATAATTTGTATCTGAAAGATAGATACCTACGCCAGAAGCAGTACCATTTCCAAATCCCCTTAAACTTCCATTAAAGATAGTAAGATTATTTCTGCCCATAGCAACTATGCCCCAAGCCATCTGAGAATTATCTCCCAAGATATTAAACCCATTAAGATCAAAAACAAGATCATCCGAAGTTATATTAAAACAAGTTCCTACAGTAGAGATATTACTTTGTAGAGTATAATAGGCGTTAGAAATATTTAAATTACCGCAAGAAGTAACTTGACAGGGAATTGCTGAAGTACCCTCTCCTAACCAACCGTTTTGACAAAAAGGCTCTCCTTGTATACTATAATTACTCCATCCTGAAACATTAAACTTCACAGTTCCCGCATTAAGTGAAGTAAAATTATAACAATCAGTACATTCAGCACCATCTCTGTAAATTTTAGGATTAACAAAATCAGTTCTCAATCCAGTTAAAGTTATATTCGCAGATTTATTCATTCCAGCACTAGCAGAAGAATTAACATAAGCAGAATTATTTCCTATTTGAATATAATCAAGCAAGTTTCCACCAGCAGGATTTGTGACATTCCAATCAAGGAAGGTTATGTTTCCGTATTGAATATCATATATGGTTCCATAGGTAGAAGTAATTGCGCCCTCCACATATAACCCTACAATCAAGCCAACATCTGTGCTACTGTTTAAGATTGAACCATCAGAGATTCTAAAAGCTGAGTTGGTGATACTGGAAGAATCTTGGTAACCAACAAGACCGCCGAAATAGGAACTACCATCACCGCCAGTAAGAGTAGAGGTAGAAGAGGAGTTAGTGATTATGCTGAAAGAAAGGTGACTACCAACAAGGCCACCAAAATAGTAACTGCTAGCACCACCAATAAGAGTAGATGTTGAAAAGGAGTTAGTTATGCTGGAAGAATCTTGTTGGTGGCCGACGAGACCGCCGAACTGGGAGCTACCATCACCGCCAATAAGAGTAGATGTTGAAAAGGAGTTAGTTATGCTGGAAGAATCTTGTTGGTGGCCGACGAGACCGCCGAACTGGAGGCTACCATCACCGCCAGTAAGAGTAGATGTTGAAAAGGAGTTGGTTATATTGGAAGAAGATTGCCAGCCGACGAGACCGCCGACATAAGCATACCCTGTGATAGTCACATTAACCATATTAATATTATATATGTTTCCTCCAGATACATAACCAAATAATCCAAGATATTTATTTGCAGGAACATTAGTTGTTCCTCTTGGAATTGTCAAGTTAGAAATCGTCTTCCCATTTCCATTAAAGTTTCCTGAGAAAGGCATTCCTGAATCTCCAATCGGCATCCAATCACTTCCTAATCCAGAATAATCTCCATCTTCTGCACTCAAATTATTCATCAAGAGGTAACTCGCAGTTAAATTATTTCTCGTAGCATTAAGTTGTGTCCAATTTGTTATTTGATAAGGATTTTCAGGTGTTCCTGCTCCAGCTCCAGCAAAACCAGTAAAGTGTGAAACAGTAAAGGTAAGATTATTTCCTACACAAACAATACTCGTACAACTAGGATCACTAGAAGCATTACAAACATTTCCTTCGGCTATTATTGAAGAAACACTAGAATAAACATTATTACCAAAATAAATTTTGCCAGGACAAGCAAGATTATTCAAAGTGATATTAGCAGAATGATTAAAACTAGAACTAAGAGCAGAAGTATTAACGCTAACAAAACCATTTCCAATAACAACAGCAGAATCTAAATTAGCCCCCGAAATATTAACCCCGTAATTTGAAGCAAATTGTATTTTTCCAAATTGAGTAGCTAAAGTTAAATCAGTGACATTAGTAAAGTCTGTAATTGCACTAAAATTAGTTGCTCCATAGATAGTTGAAAAATTATTTATGTTTGGTAAAACTCCAATAATTTGCACATCTCCCTCAATACTATAATTACTCCACGAACTTACATTAAACACGACTGTCCCTGCATTTAGAGAAGTAAAGTTATAACAAGAGGGTGTTGTTGTAGAATTACAAACATTTGTTCCGTCTCTGTAAATTTTTGGATTAGCATAATTTGTTCTCAATCCAGTTAAAGTTATATTCGCACTCTTATTCAACCCAGCAATGCTTCCATTAACATAAGCAGAATTATTATTAATATAAATATAATCAAACAAGTTTCCTCCAGCAGGATTTGTAACATTCCAATCAAGGAAAGTTATGTTTCCGAATTGTGAGTCGTAGACTGTGCCGAATGTGGAGGTGATTGTTCCACTACTATATGCTCCAATAACTAATCCTACTCCTGCTGTTGAAGCACTTAATTTTTGAGAATCAGATATTCTAACTGAAGAATTAGATATTATTGAAGAACCAATAAAACCGTTATATAGTGTGCCAACAAGACCGCCTACCTCAGAGGAACCTGTTACAGCTCCAGTTGCATAAGAATTATTTAGCGTTCCAGAACCAGCCCCTCCAATAATACCAATCAAACCGCCAACTTTAGAAGAGCCGTTTACCTTTCCTATAGCGTAAGAATTTGTGATTGTTCCTTCTAAAGATCCGGTAAGACCGCCAACATAATCTCCAGAACCAGTTACATTTACAGTTGAATAAGAATTAGATATTGCCATTGCTGGGTTGATTGTAGAGCCAACAAGACCACCGACATGGCCACCACCAGACACAATTCCTATAGAGGAAGAGTTGAAGATTGAACCACCATTTATACTACCAGCAAGACCACCAACATAATTCTGCCCAGTCACATTCACAACATTTAAATTAACATTAGAAATATCTCCTGTAACATAACCAAACAACCCAACATAATCAGTCGAAGGCAAGTTTATCGTCAAATTAGATATAGTATTATTATTTCCATTAAAGTTTCCTGTAAATTGAGCAGTATCATTTCCAATAGGTATCCAATCACTTCCTAAACCAGCATAATCCACATCTTCTGCAGTCAAACTATTCATCAAGATATACGACGCTGTTAAATTATTCCTAACAGCATCCAAATCTGTCCAGTCAGTAATCTCACAAGGATCACTCGAATTTCCTGCTCCAAGCATGTACCCGGGACAAACTCCATTGTATGCTGAATCTGATACTGTTACAGAGCCTGTTGCATTTCCAGGCATAGCAGGATATACTCCATTTATAGTACCCGTACTTTTATAAAATAATTTATTAGAAGTATCACCTTTTATAATCGAAATATACCACGCATAATACGGATGACCCTGATACCAAAGGTAATATGCACCATCCTGACGTTTATAAGATGTCTGCCCGGCATATATTCCATCTTCAACATAATTTCCAGAAACATCAGGAGTTCCACCTATGCTAACAATTTTAGCAATAGTAGGATCAACAATATAATCAACACTAACATCTCCGGAAAATAATAAATCATAAACATCACTATTAGTGTAGTTAGGATAAATTTTATATTCTTTAATCTCAGAACTATCAACAGCAAACTCTCCAATACTTTCTCCGGCATTTTCATTAAATACCTCAATACTTCCTGTTCCACTAGCATAAATAGTCATATCATTTCCAAGAGTTAAATTTCTTTCAAATGTAACTCTTAAATAATCTCCAGAAGGAATATCAAAAGAATTCCCGTCCTGTGCTTTAACTAAATCGTAAACATCCGCTACAAAATTTCTTGCAGAATCCAAGTGTACTGCCTTAGTTATAAAAATTATCTCAAATTTCTGTTCAGATAAATGAGGAACATTCCATTCAATATAATCTACAAAACTATCACCATCCAGATCAAAAACATCTGAATCCACAAGTTTAGGTTCTTCACTGCCGTTTTCATACCAATAAATCTGAATAAGCCCATTAGAATCTATAGGTACACTCATATTTCCCTCAAGGATTGTATAAGCCAAAATATCTTGATAGCCTAATTCCGAATTGCCAGAAACTATAACTCGTTTTCCCTTTTCAATAGATTCTTCTCTTACTTGAGGCGCTTCAGTATAATACTCAATGGATACTTCAACATTACCTATAAAATCAGAAACAACATCACTCAAATTAACGCTTAGAGAATCTGGATTTATAGAAACATCCAAGGCTTCTTCATAAACTACCTTGCCAGTAATACCTCTAAACATAAAATTGAACAACTTAGTCAAAAAACCCGGAGAATTATTTTCTGATATGGCCTTCCCAGTTAAAATACTAGAAATAGCAACCTGTCTTTTTGAATTAGAAACTTTTTCAATTTGTTCATTAACATCTTCTTGAGATTTCTTAGCAGACTCACCCGTTTTTACAACAATATCTCTAGCTTCTTTAGGCAATTCAACTCCTATAGAGGATCCTGCCTCTACAACAACAGTTTTAACCCACTTAACAGGCCTACCAACAACAACCCTCTCGCGAATCAAACTCTCATTTAAAATTGTGTTATTCGCAAGAATTATAGTGTTATTAACTTCTTCTATAATCTGATCGGGTATAATCTCGGATTCATTAGATAAATTCACAAAATTCTCAAGTGTATCATTACTTAAAATCTCTTGAGTTATATTTTCATTTAAAGATACATTTAGATCGCTCTCTTCGATAAAACTTTCATTAACAATAAAATCCTCGCTAGAATTAAGATCTTCTTCTACGGGAACTTCTTCTACTGGAACTTCTTCTACAACAGGTTCGGGAGGAAAAGGAGGAATAGTTACAACCTCGCTAACTTCTTCAGAAGGAATATCTGAAATTACAAGACCAGTTGTTCCGCTAAGATATTTACCAAGTAAATTTTTAAAGAACTCCATGAGACTAAAACCAGAAGAATTTTCAGAACTATCTGCAACGGCAAGTGAAACAAAAGACAATAAAAGTAACAATACAAATATTACACCAAAGAATTGCTTATTCATAACAAATTCCCCAAAAGAATCCAAATAGATTCAACCTCTGTAATCTCTTCTTTTTCATAAAAATAATATAATATGTAGGTATTTAAATATTTCCAAAACAATCAATAGGAATATAATTAAAAAAACCAGATAGATAAACAAAATACGAGTCTTTTTAAATCAAAAAAGTTTAATAAAAATATAGCCCTATAGTCTAGCGGTCAAGGATACAGCCCTTTGGAGGCTGTGACCCCGGTTCGAATCCGGGTAGGGCTATTTAAGGTTAAAATAGTAAAAGAATTATAGTTTGTAAGAAATTCAAACAAGATCTTCAAAAATAAGCTAAACTAAACCTTTAAAAAGCGACTTTCATATCAAAAAAAATGGTAAAAGTAAAAGAAGCAGAAAAACCTATAAAACCAATCTGGTTAAAAACAACAGAAGAAGAACTAAAGAAATTAATAGTTCAACTATCTGAGAAATATCCACCAGCACAGATAGGAATAATTCTTAGAGATCAATATGGTGTACCAACAACAAAAGTTTATGGTAAAAAATTGGGAGTTTATCTAAAAGACCTAGGAATTAATAAAAACCCAGACAAAGAAAATGCAGAAAAGAAATTAGAAAGATTAAAAGAACATTTTAAAGAAAATATTACTGACAAAAAAGCAAAACATAAGCTTCAAAAAGCTCAAGGAAAAGTAAGAACACTAGGAAAATATGCTCAAAGAAGAGAAAAAGCTAAAAATTCTAACTAATTAATACGTCTTAATCGCCTTTCATTCTTTTGGATATTACTTCTAAAAAATATCGCTACTCCTAAAAAATTAACAAAAAAGATATAAAACTTTATAAAGAAAACCTGTTATTAAATCTATAAGAGGTTAAAATGTTAAAATCTATAGATAAATTCACTCAAGAATTTTTAAAGGAAATAGAAAAAAAGCCAGTAAGAATAATAAGCCACTATGATACGGATGGAATAACTTCCGCAGCAATCATCGCTAAAACACTAAAAAGATTAAATAAACCATTCTCAATAAAAATAATAAAAGGAATCGAGCAAAATATCTTAAACCAAGAATTAATACGTAATAAAAAAGAGGTATTATTATTTACAGACCTTGCTTCAAGTAGCTTAGATAATTTCAGAGAAGTGGAGGATAAAGTATTTATTATAGATCATCATGAAATAGATCAATCTAGACTAAGCAAGAATATTATTATAGTGAACCCCCATCTAAACGATAAGACCGAAATATGTAGTGCAGGCCTATGTTATCTCTTCTCTAAAAAAATATCTGAAAAAAATAAAGACTTGGCAAGATTAGCTATAATAGGCATGATTGGTGACAGACATGAAAAAGATTTATCAAAAGAGTACCAACAAATAGTAGAAGACACAGAAGAAATAGAAGTTAAAAAAAATCTGCTTGTTTTTTCAGCAACAAGACCCCTAAGAAGATCTTTAGAATATTCCACTTCTTTTTATATACCTGGAGTTACCGGATCTCAAGAAGGAGTACTAGAACTTTTAAGAGATAATGGAATATCACCTGAAAAAAGTCTATGTGACTTAAATGAACAAGAATCTTCTAAACTAATAACATCCATTATGTTAAGAAGAAGTACGCAGCAAAATCCTGATGAGATCCTAGGAAACATATACTTATTAAAGTTTTTTAATAGAAAAGAAGACGGTAGAGAGATTAGTGTTTTAGTTAATGCTTGCTCAAGATCGGGTTATTCAGATCTGGCTCTTTCATTTTGCTTAGAAACCAAGGGGTTTTATGAAAAAGCCCAAGATGTTTACATCAAATATAGAAAAGAACTCTTAGATGGCCTAAAAACTGCAGAAAGCCTAGAGAAAATTCAAGGATCAGGATTTATAATACTTAATGCTAGAGAACAGATAAAAGATGCTATAATCGGAACTGTATGTTCTATGTTGTCTTCTTCAAATATATATGATCATGGAACAGTATTAGTTGGAATGGCATATAATAAAGATAAGATAAAAGTTTCGGCAAGAATTTCAGGTGAAGGAACTAAAAATCTAAAAGAAGTATTAGAAAAGACAGTAATTAGTATTGAAGCAGAAGTTGGGGGCCACCAAAGAGCCGCAGGTTGTTTAATTAGAAGACAAGATGAGCAAAAATTCTTAGAAGAGCTAAAAAAGAATCTAGAAATAGAAGTAATCAAAATTTAAAAGACAAATCCTTTTAAACTATAAATGATTAATAATTATATGGTTAAGGAAAAGAAAAAAGGAAAACAAATTAAAGTAGCCATACTAATAGGAATAGTACTTTTATTAATATTTATAATGCTCTTTTTCACAAAATTTGGAGAGAATATTATTGGAAACGTAATAAGTAATCTGGGCCTAGCAGATCCGGCTGTAATAATTGAATAATTCTGAAATAAATACTAAAACAAATCTTTAAAAAGCCACAAAACTCCTAAAAACTATGGAAAACAAACAAGAAGCAAAATTTGTAAAAGTTAAATGTTCAAAATGTAAAAAGTCTCAAATTATATTTGGGAAAGCTGCATCAAAAGTACACTGTGTTGAATGTGATGGAATATTAGCATTACCTTCTGGCGGAAATGCAAAGATAAGAGCAAGAGTTGAAGAAGTTTTGAATTGAATGCAAACCCTTATAAAGAATTTTTTAGTTTGATATTTATGGAATTTGAAGAAGATGCACTAGTTCTAGGAATTGTAGATAAGATAGAAAATATGAATGTATTTGTTAAATTGTCGGGTGGCAAAATGGGAACAATCGTAACTTCCGAAATCGCACCTGGAAGAATAAAGAACCTTAGAGAATATGTAGCTCCAAATAAGGTAATTGTGTGCAAGGTTCTGAGAATATCTCAAAATCATATAGACTTATCCCTAAGAAGAGTATCTGCAAAAGAGAAAAAAGAAGTTTTATTGAAATATCAACAAGAAAAGGACATAGAAATGGGACTAAAGTCAATCCTTAAAGAGAAATTCCCGGAGATTATAACTAGTATAAAATCTGATTTTGAAGATCTAACAATCTTTGTGGAAAAAGTACAACAGGACGAGAAAATCATCCAGAAATATATTCCAAAAGAATTCTTAGAAAGAATAATGAAATTAACAGAAAAGAAGAAGAAAGAAGTAGAAGTAAAAAAGATAATTAAACTTAAATGTTTAGACTCTAATGGAGTAACCAAAATAAGAGAATTATTGAGTTTCCAAGGTAATGAAATCAAAATTATCTATGTATCCGCCGGAAATTATCTTATAACCGTAAAGGCAGAAGATTATAAAAAAGCTAACTTTCTAATGCAAGAGTTTACAGATCAAGTTGAGAAAAAATCAAAGAAATTTACTTGTGAGTTATCTATAGAAGAAAAAAAGACAAAATGAGTTTTAAAATAAAAAAATGCCCTAAGTGTAATTCTTATTATTTATCCGATATATGTAAAAAGTGCAATATTAAAAATATAGATGCACACTACAAATTTATAGGATTAAAAGAAGAAAAAGAAGAGGAAGAATAACTCCAAACAGATCTAAAGCCTCGAGGGGGACTCAAACCCCCGACCTATTGCTTACGAAGCAATTGCTCTATCAACTGAGCTATCGAAGCAAAACAATATTCAAGCTAAGAAATTTCCTTTTTAACAATTTCCATATCTTTTTCCCAAAGAGGTTTCAATTTCCGGTTATAGATAATTGCAGCCGGATGAAATAAAGGGATTAGTTTTATTTTCAGTCCAAGAAAATCTAGTCTTCTAACATCTCCATGAATAGAAGTTATACCTTCCTGTTCTTTCATTTTATCTACATCCCCATTAGCTAAGAAAAATTTAGTAGAATAATTCCCTAATGAACAAATAACGCGAGGTTTGATTATACTAATCTGTTTTAATAACCACGGAGTGTGAGACCTAATTTCATCTGGCAAGGGATTCCTATTTTCTGGAGGCCGATACTTTAAGATATTTGTTATATAAACATCATTTAAGCTTAAACCGACATTAGCCAAAAGTTTATCTAAATTCTTGCCGGCAGCACCAACAAAAGGCAAACCTTGTTCGTCTTCTTTTCTACCAGCAGCCTCTCCAATAAACATAATTTTTGCTGTAGGATTTCCCTTTCCAAAAACAAGTTTCTTAGAAGTTTCCTTTAATGGCAAATTAATTCTTTCATCTAACTCCTTTTCAATTTCCTTTAATAAATTCTCCTTATTCATTTAAAGACAATTTATATAGATTTTATAACTCTTTTGGACAATATTACCTTGATATCCTTATCAATTCAAATAAGCATATTAAGAAGATTAATCTAATATTACAAGGCAATAAATTTCCTGTTGAAAACAAAAAGACTTAATAAATCAAATTCTAACATAGTAATAAGCCCTTATAGTTCAGTGGATAGAACACCTCGTTGCGGTCGAGGAAACCGGAGTTCGACTCTTCGTAAGGGCATATTACCTAAAACTTAAGTCGTTTATCAAAATCTTTTGATTGTTTCTTTGTTTCTAAAACATACTTTTTCTTATCCAAATCTATTCTAGAAATAATTCCTACTAAAGATTCTCCGGCAACTACATGCGGAACAATAACATAGTCTGCACCTGCGCGATAAAGAGAAGCGACATCTGAAATACGATTACAAGAAACTACGATAATGGAATCATTATTCTTCTCCCTGATTTTTCTAACTAACATCAAATTCACATCCACTTCAGGCACCGTAGAGACAATCATCTTAGCCTTATATAGATTAATCTCTTCCAAGAAACTAGAACTAGAAACATCACCATAAGTGCAATTATTACCTTTAGAACATAACTTTTTAACTCTTTTAGGATTAAAATCTATAATTAAATAGTCTTTTTTAGTCTTTTGAAAGTATTCCATAACGGCAAACCCCACTCGATTCTCCCCGATCAAAACATAGTCTGGGACAGAAGGATTAACCTCTCGCTCCCTTAAATTTTTTCTTTCGAAAATATATAATGACCGCTCAAAGAGTTTATATAGAGAATCAGAATACATTATCAGATAAGTAGAGCCTGCAATAGTAATTAATCCTACAAGAGTGACAAGAGAAGAAATATCAATTAAAGAGTTACCAATCTGCTCCGGAACTAAATGCCCAACCTTAACGCCCATACCTATTAAGATTAAAGAAAATTCAGATATCTGAGCAACTGTTAAACCAGCCATAAACCCGGTTTTTTTACTATAGCCAAAAAGACCCATGAGAAACATTACAATTAATGGTTTACCTATTAAAATAAACGCCGAAAATAACATAACCCAACCAAACATACCAGATATATCTGAAAACAACATTCCAGACCCCAAGGAGATAAAAAAAGAGATTATAAAAAAATCTCTAAGAGGACGAAGTTTAGATCCAATATCTATACTAAATGAGGACATAGATAAAACAACCCCTGCTAGCAAAGCACCGACTTCTAAACCCATTCCAATAAAGCTAAATAAAGAAGCAACACCTAAACCAAATACAATAGCAAATAAGAATAAAAACTCTTGGGAACTTGCAAGAAAATGATCTAACCTTGGGAAAATATAAAATCCTAGAAAAAGTAACAAAATAATAACTAACAATCCTTTCCCAAAGATAATAAATAAAATAGAAGAGATATTGGAATGACTAGCCACACTAGAAACAAAAATTAATATAATTACTGCGACTAAATCTTGAACCAATAAAACACCTATAGAAATTCTACCATATAACTTTTCCAAAGCATCTTTATCGGATAATAGCTTCATAATAATAATTGTAGAAGAAAAAGTTAGAGCGATGGAGATATAAATCGAAGCAATAGTCGAAAACCCTATCCAAATACATATTAAATAACCGATAAATGAAGTAAACAATACTTGCCCCAATCCCGTAATTAAAGATATCTTTCCAACTTCTCTTATAACTTTTGGACTTAAATGCAATCCAAATAAGAATAATAAAAAAGCTATTCCAAATTCAGAAAACAAAATCAGCATATCCCCCTTGGGTAGAAGATTGAATGCCAAAGGACCAACAAGAATACCTGATAAAATATAGCCAATAATAAGAGGTTGTTTAAAAATTTTCATGAATACAGATACAATTAAAACTACAAAAAAAACTATACTTATTTGGATAATTTCAGACATGAGAATAATAAAGAGAAAAACTCTTTTAAGTCCTCCCTAAATCTTGTTCGAAAAAAGAATTTAAGTTATTTAAATTTTGTCCGATAGACCTATAAAACTCTGAGATAATCTGTTCCTGAATAACTTCCCTAAGTGACCCACTACAAAGATCAATTTTTGTTTGAGGTAGTGAAACAAGTGAAGAATACTTAGAACCTACAGGTAAATAACAAGTCATTTTTTCACCAGGTTCAATTCCCTTAGTGTTTTCCAAAGAGATAACTTCAACAATACAACCTTGATAGCTTAATCCTATAACTTTATTTTTCAAAAGAATAGATTCATTGGAGATATAACTAGACCTTAAACAATTAGATAACGTCTCCTTAAAACAGCTAGAGTTATCACAAGACATAAAATAAAAGAAATTTAAATAAACAAAAAGAGATACTAAGAAAATAGCTAGAATAATGAAAAGATAAGCACCTAACGATAAATTAATTTTGAAATTTCTCTTAACTTCTATTTCAGAAATAGCACTATTGGAAGAGAACCTTTGGCCAGAACCAGTATGAGAAGAAAACCAACCAAATCTATTAATTCCGGCATTTAGATCTTCTAAAATATTTTTAACCTTTTTATTTTCTTTAATATTTTCTTTATTAACTTTCGAAATTGAGAAATGTGCGTCCTTACTAGGGCGAATCTTCTTTTTTGTAGAAACTTTATTTTTCCTCATTTAATCAACCTCCAAACATTCCTAAAATCTATTAAAAAAACTAACCTATCCAAGAATGAAATTTTATATACTAATTCCTCCTCATCGCAATCACTACTGTCTTCAGGAAGAAGAAAAATATCCACAAGATTAGTAGTTCCTACTATCCTATCACTACTTCTAGCAAGAAGTTTATTAGTACTCTTTTCCCTAACTTCAGTATACTCTATTCCACAAATCATTTTCTTTTCAAGAAAAATTTCAATATGTAAAGAACAATCTTCACTATCTCCAATAGTTAGATAACACCCATTTAAATCCGAACAAGTACGAGTTCTTTTACCTTCAAACCAGCTTACTCCCTTTAATAAATCTGAAGAATCATAATTAACTAAACATTCTGACCAAGGATCACACTGATAATTTGGTGTACATCCCTCCCTAATAGATGCAGATCCGCTTTCTCCTGGAACCAAAGTATCAATAGGTGGTTGATTAGACCCAACACATTGACCACTGATACAATTTTCATCTTCACTACAAGAACCACAAGAAGTCTCTTGACCACAAACGAGTCTATTGCCGCATTCAAAACCTAAAGAAGAACAACTGTCCGAACAAGGCAAACAAATTCCATTAGAACAAGTCTCTCCAAGGCTACACGGAATGATTGTCCCCCAAATAGTACAATTGCTAGGTTGAATACATTCCTGGACTCCTCCACCAAAACATCTCTTAGCTCCAAGTATACAGACATCGGTACAGAATATAGGGGGAGGAATACATGTACCGGCTACACAACTTTTACCATCTGAACACTTGGTACCTCCACTCGTAGAACAACCAGTTGCACAACCATTAGCTAAAGAACCACCGCAATTAACATCACTAGGACTTAAACAAGAAAGAGTACAAGTATCTCCGCCACCTCCGCCACCACCTCCACTAGAACAGCCAGACGTGATTATCCCACAAGAACCAGAACAAGATAAATTTCCAGAATATGTAGAACCTAAAAGACTACTACAACTCGCACTACCTAAATCGCTTCCGTCACAACCTTCCCACGACTGTTTTATACTATCTCCACAATATTGATAATCCGTTTTAATCTTAAAATAACGTGTGCTAAATAAATTATTAACAGAATAAGAAGAATCAGATCGCATATTAACTGAATCAACTAAACTACCTGAGGGATTATTCCCATAATCTTCAAGCGTAAAAAAATATCTCCCATTAGAATCATCAAGATCATTATTATCCCAATTTAAAACTAAGGAACCGATAGAACTGGCGCCATTGTAAGAAATAAAACGAAGATCTAAAGTTCGAGTAGGATTAAGCATAGCATTCCAAACATCAATAATAGCCCCCTGGGCACCAATCATGGAATAAATTACCCTACCGCCCTCAGAAGGAAGACTAGGATAATTTTGGAATAAGAAGTCATAGCTATCTAACCCACTAATAGCCGAGTCAGAAGTTTGTAATATTAATGAAACCGAAGAAGAATTACCCTCTAATAGAGAATCTATCTCAAAATAAAGGCCCTGGGCTGCAGAAGTAATTCCAACAAGTAAAAAGATAAAAAGATAAAAAGATAAAATTTTAACTTTTATTTCCATCTTTTAATCCCCCCATAATATTCTTCATTTCGTTTTCTATACGTTTAGAAAGCATGATTGCATTTTCATCACAGTATTTCTGAAACTTTTCATATACCTCTGTCTCAATGCTAAGTGTGACTTTTTTATGCATATTAAATAAAGAAAAAGACTCTTTTTAAAACTTTCTTTATAATACTATATACTTCTAAATATTTCCATAGAAATAATGTTATCTTTGTCCACCAATTACTCTTCCCCAATTATCCTTTAATCTAATTATATTAAAAGAACTAGGATCTAAAGAAGCAAAAATACATAGATCCAAAAAAAGACTTTCGGGTAAAAGGCGATACTCATTAAAATAACTCTTAATAGTAGAATAAGGCAAATCAAATCCCCGAGAAATTAAGCTCCTAAGAGAAGGACAATTGGTTTGAGTTAATACTAGCACTAAAAACTTTCTTTGCATACCTTTCCGAAACTTAATTCTCATCATCTGAAGACAAGACAAGAATTTATAAACTTCACTACGTATCCATATAAAGCAAAACTTTATAAAGCAAAATTCAAGAGTAGAATTATGAAAATTCCAAAGAAAACGAAAAGATTTTGCCCACATTGTAAAAAAGTAACTGAACAAAAAATAAAACAAGTTAGCACTGGTGCAAAGAAAGGAGCACTTACAAGAGGCGCAAAAAGTAGAGTAAGACTTAGAGGAAAAGCTAGAGGTATGGGAAGTATGGGAAGATATAGTAAAAGACCTGGAAGTAAATGGAAAAAGAAAACGAAAACAACTAAAAAAGCAGTTCTTTTATATACTTGTACCGTTTGTAATAAATCTAAACAAAAAAGCAAAGGAATTAGAACTGGCAAATTGGTGATGGAATAATGGCAATTAAGAAAAAATTTATAAAAATCGAACTACCGATGTTAAATGAAGAAACAATGGCTCTAGGAACAGCAGAGACATTAAACAATAAAACCATCAAACTAGATTTGTCTAGAAAATTAAGAGGAAGAAGCCTAGAAGTATTATTTACGCTAAAAGCGGAAGAAAACAAGATTATAGGTTACCCAAAAAGACTAGAATTAATGAAACAATATATAATCAGAATGATGAGGAAGAGAATTAATTATGTAGAAGATTCTTTTGAAACACAATGCAAGGATATAGCTTGTACAATTAAGCCATTTTTAATAACAAGAAAAAAAGTATCCAGAGCTATTAGACATAATTTAAGAAAAACAACTAAAGACTTTTTGATAGAATATTCCAAAAACAAGAATTATTTAGAATTCTGTGAAAATGTACTATATGGAGAAGTACAAAAAGAAATGTTAGGAGTACTAAAAAAGATTTACCCTCTTTCATTCTGTGAAATAAGAGTACTAGAAACAAAAAATTTAGATAAAGCAGACTTAACACAAAAAGAGAAAAAAGAAAGAAAGGAAATAGATAATGATCAACAAGAAGATATCCAAGAGGATATACAAGAGGAAGAAGAAACAGAAGAAAAATTAGAAAAAAATTCTAAGAAAAATGTTCCAAAAGAAGAATAATGGCAATTCAACAATGTCTTATAATAATTAAACCAGACGGACTTATAAAATCATTAACAGGAGATATAATCTCTACACTTTCTCAAACAAAACTAAAGATTGTAGCTGCTAAAATGGTATCTGTAAAAAGAGAACTAGCGGAATCACATTATTCAGACCTTAAAGACAACCTACTAGTTAAATTCGGAGAGAAAAAGGGTGAAGAACTTTACGAAAGCGTACTTAAATATATTGAAGGAGGATACCATACCAACAGAGTAATGGTATTAGTCTACCAGGGAGAAGATGCAATAACAAAAGTAAGAGAAATAGTCGGTAGCACAAATCCAGAAAATGCTGAACCCCATACCATTAGAGGAAAATACGGAAGGATTCATTCCAAAACAAATGTCTTTGAAAATGTAGTTCATGCCTCAGATTCACCAGACTCAGCAAAGAAAGAGATACAACTATGGTTTGGTCCAGATGAACTTACTGAAATAATCTACCCTGCTGAGAAAAGAAAAGAAACTATAGAGAAAAATTTCTGGAAATAAGAAAACAATAAGCCTTTTAAATCAATTTTATTAACTACTTTTATGCCTGCATAGCTCAGTTGATAGAGCGCGAGTTTTGTAATAAAAGATCCTCTGGATCAAACAAAAAAACTTGAGGTCGGGGGTTTGACTCCCTCTGCAGGCTTTTATTGCTAAATCTAACTCAAATATTAACTAAAAATCCTCCAAAATATATTTAAAAAATTTAAATCAACTAGAACAGTAGTAACTAGAAGTTAAGACTCCTTCATAAAGGTATAAAGCCTAAACCTTATAAATTAGATATTCTTAATAATAAAATGTTCGAGGTGAAAATAGTCTTGACAGTCCTTATTGGATTAGTAATATTCTTATTTGGAATAGAAAACTTTAGTTCTGAAATCCAAAGAGCCGCAGGAAATAGGTTCCAAACATTGTTGCAAAAAGCAACCAAAAATAAGTATAGAGCAACACTATTTGGAGCAGTTACAACCGCAATATTAAACTCGAGCACGGCCACTACATTAATTACAATAGGATTAATTAATTCCGGATTAATCTCATTTACACAATCGTTAGGAATAATATTTGGGGCGAATATAGGTTCAACAATAACTGCACAATTAGTTGCTTTGAAACTTACAGCATTTGCACCCTATACTATGGTACTAGGTTTCTTTATAACCTTCCATAAAAAAGGCAAATTGATTGGAAAAGCCCTTTTCTTTTTTGGCATGGTCTTCTTTGGTCTAACAATAATTTCTGATTCTCTAGTCCCTTTAGCAAATAACCCTCTAGCCGCAAAATATTTTGTATCCTTATCTAGTATACCCCTAGCCATATTTGTAGGATTTATATTTACTGCATTAGTTCACTCAAGTGCATTAACCACGGGATTAGTAATTGTTCTAGCAATAAACGGATTAATCCCACTAACACAAGGAATATCATTACTACTTGGTGCAAATTTAGGTACAACACTCACAACACTTATTGCATCTAGTAAAATGAATCTTTATGCTAAAAGAGCTGCCTTGACCCATTTTCTTTTTAATTTCTTAGGGATGATGATGATTTTACCATTTATACAATCATATTCTCTATTTATCTCATATCTTGGAGGAAGTGTTGAACAACAAATAGCCAATGCCCACACAATATTCAATTTACTAGTAGCAATTATATTTTTAATAGCAATCAGACCATTTAAACGCATCGTAGAAACGCTTGTTAGGGGAAGAGAAGAAGAAATTTTATTAAAACCTAAATATTTAGGGGATAAAATTCCAGAATCGACAAGCGTATCCTTCGATTTGCTTGAAAAGGAAATAAAGTATTTATTAGAATTAAACACTAAGATGTTCTCAATAACAAGAAACCTACTTAGACCAATTTTAGATAAGGAATTAGAAAAACTGAGTAAAATAGGTATCCTTACAAATATAATTTCTAAAAGGATAGATGATTCTTTATTTCAATTATCACAAAGAAAACTAACGGAAATAGAAGCAAAAAAAGTGTTATTATTAGTTAGAATATCTAATTCACTAGAACAACTAGCAGATTTAGCAGAAGAACTAGGAAATTTACCAGAGACAGTTAGGTATAAAGGTTCCGAACCAATATTTGAAAAGACTACAAAGGAACTAGACAGAATACATACCCTATTCCTCGAGAGTATAGAAAGATTTAGTAAAGAATTTCCAAAAGAATTTTCAGAAATAAATTTAAGAATTTCTAACTCAAAAAGATTAAATAGACTCATAAATGAGAGTTATAATTCTCACATAAAAATACTAAAGAAAAAAACATATTCTTCTGGGAGTTTATTTGTAGAAACTCTTTCCATATTAGAAAACGCAATATTTAAACTAAAAGAAACATTAGCACTTAGTAAGAAATATTCAATAATGATAAACGAAGAGACAAAACATTTAAATAATCTTAAGAAAGATGATAAGTAATGGCAAAAAATGAAAAATTAGAATTGGCCGGAGAGCATTTAAAAATCGCAGAACAATTACTAAATGAAGAATCCAAAAGATGTGAAAATGAAGAAAATTGTTCAACTAAGAAAAAAAAGGCATTATTAAAAGGACAGCTAGATCTTGAAAAAGCAGAAGCAGAAATGGAAGAAGCAGAAGAATAGTTTAGAATTTTAAATATTTTAACACAAAAACAATTATAGACCAGATAAATAATGTACTTCCAAGAGACATAACAGATGTTCTATGCTAATTAAAGATCTAAAAAATAAAATCCAACTTTATTAAGTATCCCAACAAATAAATTACTTTAATTTCACAGCAGTTCCAAATGCAAGCATTTCAGATGCTCCTTGCATAACCATACAAGTCATAAACCTTATCCCGACAACAGCATCAGCATCAAGTTCAATTGCTTTGTTAACCATTCTATTAAATGCTTCATCCCGGGACTGTTCCGTTAATTCCGTATAGGTCTTAATTTCTCCACCAATAATATTCTTAAAACCTGCACCAATATCTCTTCCAATATTTCTAGCCCTAACAGTACTTCCCCTTACAACTCCTAAAATCTGTACAATCTTCTTTCCAGGAACTTCTTCCGTAGTTGTTAAAATTATCTTACTCATCTTCTTTTTCCCTTATTATTGGAATAGGTTTTACTTTTTAAAACTTGTGTATGTATTTGTTCGATTTCATCTTCTTTATTATTAAACAGAATAAATATCCCTAAAATCATTAAGATAAGACCAAAACTGAATAAACCCCAAAAACCTTCTTTAGCAATAAAGGAATTATAGCCTAAAAGGATACCAAGTAAAAGGCATACCCCTCCAGAAATTATCCTACTTATTGAATTCATAATACTTAAAGGATTCAAGGATTAATAAATGTTTAGATTTAGTCTTTTTCAAACATCCCTCTGAAAGCATCATTAATAACTGCAAAGAATTTATTTTTTTCTTCGAGTTCTCCAAGTAATTTCTTTCTATAGTTTTCATCTTTAAACTTCAGAACAGATTTTTTTAGACTAGAAAAAAAACTTCCAAGAACGCTCATAGTTAAAAATAAAGCTAAGAAACCACCAACAACCCAAATCCAGCCCCAAACACCTTCTCTAAAGAATATAAGCTTAAAAATCATTTCAGAAGCCCAATTAAAGAATCTAAGTTGGGCTAATATAATTGTCATCCCTAAAGAAACAATAGTAGAAGTCAAATAACTAAATGTTGAAAAAGTTCCAATTATCTTATTAAACTGAATAAAAAAATAAAACCATAAAATTATCAAAAAAAGAAGAGTTAGTGACAGAGCATAATCTCTTCCAAACAAAACAACAAAAAAGAGATTTCCTTTACTAAATAGTTCATCCATCTTGGCAACTACAGGATTTTTAAGAAAGTATTCTTTCCATTTTTCTCCAAGATATTGCCATTTACTCTCTTCACGAGTCAACTGTTCAATATTATCTGCCGTGTCTTCTATTCTACCACTCGCATCATCAAGCTGATTTGCAAAACCGTCTAAAGGACTATCCTGAGAATGAATAAATGGAGTAATAATAACTACTATGAAAATTAGAATAATAGTAGATAGAATTTTATATAACTGTTTCATAAGATTCATAAATAGAAAGGATATTTAAGGGTTTTGGAAATTAGAAACTATTTTAAATCATCATATCTTAAAAGAACTATGAAAAAGAGTATACTGTTTATTTTCTTTGGATTGCTTTTGCTAGCTTCGTTTTCTTTAGCAGAGGAAGAAAGTGACCAGGCAAATAACCAACAGATAAAATCTTCAACACATCCTTATTTAAACGAAACAATTAACCACTCGTGGTTTAAAGTAATAGGAATCCCAGAACCCTTAAGTAGAAAAGATTTTATAATTTATCTTTGTCTTTTCATTGCAGTCTTTGCAATAGTTTTTGAAGTAGTAAATATTAGTGGGATTATAGAGCAAAAATGGATAAACTTCTGTGTAGCTTTAATAGTTCTTCTCTTAGGAAACTATAGCGTAAATATAACCTATGTTGCAATGAATCAAATAACCAATTTCGCAAATATCATCACATTTTTTACAGAAATCGGTTGGATAAAAATGATAATTGGAATTGCTCTAGTAACAGGATTTTTCTTTTTATTGAAATGGGGATTGAAAAGCATGAAAGGTTCTGCAGAAATAGAAAAAGCAAAAGCAATGGGTGATGATCTGAAAACCCTCAATAAAATAAAAAGAATAGAAATGATCGGGGCGGGGATGAAACCGAGCAGTTAAAGGGCCTAAAAGATTCTCTCCAGAACCAAAAAGAATAGGATAACAAAATAAGCAATCCAAATAAGCTTCTTGACATTTTTATCTAATCTTAATCCTTCTAAGATAAAATACATCAAGACAACAGGAACAAAAACAAGAATAATAAAAGGCAAAAGCCCAATAAAAATCAAAACCAACAAGCCAAGAAGGATAATCACAACCCATTCCAGTCCAAATTCCTTGAAAGATTTTCCAGATTTAATCATCTACTTAAAAGAATAAACAACTTTATAAAAGTTTCCAAGATCCAGAGATCTTGCATAAATCTCTCCAAAAATAAAAAAACATAAAAATAAAAAAAAGAAAAAATCTCAATAAAAATTGAGGTTAAAGAACCTATTTAGTAAGTGCTTTTAGATTTGCCTGTTGAACTTTTATCTCTCCCATGATCCTAGTTCTATCTGCAGAAGTTTTAGCCTTGGCTAATGCACCCTCTAACTTCCCTATTTCTGCAGTGATCATATCTATCTCCACAGAATTTACATGTTCAATCTGAGCACTAGCACTACCTCTTCTAAAAAACTTCTGAATTGTTCCATCCATTAAGAACATTACTATACAAAGAGCTATAATAACAACATAAACCCAATGGAAAGTTCTCCAACTATCTGCAGAGCCCCAATTATAAGCAAACAGAGTGACCATCACAACAGTATAAACTATCCAAAGAATCTTTCTCAATGCACCATTAGTCGTTCCCTTAACAATTAAGGTAGCAACAACCAAAAAGGGTACAATCAAGAACAAAGCCCCGACTAAACCTTCAGATCCTAAAGTAAAGGCTCTCAAAGAATCTATGGGTATAAATCTAACACCTATTGCGGCAACAATTACTGCGATACCCCAATTTATTCCAGCCTTGTCACCGAATATATGCAAGGGAGTGATTATCCCAGCAACAACAAGCAGTGTAAGCAAGAAAGCCATGATTGCAATAAAATTGTTATCTATATTTCCCTTATCGCCTAACAAAAGGGTAGTAACTGGTTTAACTGCATTAACAGTCCCATCTAAAAAATTCTTAACATTTGTCCCGACATCCGCACTAGCTAAACTCACTGAAAGCATCGAAAAAACAAAAAACACCAATACAAAGAAACTTAAATATGTTTTATTCATTTTAAATACCCCCTTTCAAAGTTAAATCCCAAATGAGATATATTTAATTATCATAATATATTAAGAAAGATCCACTTTAAAAGGATTGTTGTTTTCAAAGATAAATCAACCAATTAAAGAGATAACAAAAGATATTTAAATAGGTAAAACCTAGTTAAACCAAGGTGACAAAATGAATAAAGCAATCGGATATATTTCCTCAATAGTTGGATTTGTTGTGATAGGTTTATCCAACGAGAAAGTAAAAGCAAATTTTGGCATCGAAATTCTAGAAAAATTACCCTCAATTTCAATTTTAATCCCTGGATTAATCCTTGTAGGTCTTGGAGTTTTCATTCTTGTATTAGAAAACAAAAAAGGAAACAACTATAATTCAAAACAAGAAAAAGAAGAAGTACCAATCTACAAAGGCGAAGGAAAAAATAGAAGAATTGTAGGTTATCGAAAAGAATAAAAATCAAGCAACTTGTTTAGTCAATTTCTCAATTTGTTTTTCAAGCTGACGAACCCTTCTTTCTTTAACATCATCTGGAATTCCATATGCTCGAGTAAGATAATTGTTCTTTTCTTCCTGAAGTTTCCTTATCGCATCCCAGATAGTATTGGAACCAGAAGCCTTAATTTTTTGCATAGTGAGTGCCCTAGAAATTGTCCCATCTAAAAGCAAGAAAACTCCTGCAAGAATTCCTGTCCAAATATATATCTCCCCATAATAAGAATCATTGGAAGTGAAATATAGTCCCAAGTAGACACAAATAAACAAAATCCAACCTATCTTTCTAACGATCGAGGATCTACCTTCGCTAATTCCATGCAAGAAAAATAAATAAAGAATGAATGGAATTATTGAAGTTACGGCAATACCAAACACCTTATAAGAAACTAAAATCGTATTCAACCACATAAAATCAATATACCTTACCGCTAAGAGAGGTACGGCTAAGGAAAGAACCACAACAACATTTTTTTGACCTTCAAAAAAAGAAGTTTTACTTAAAGCAACAAAAGTGATACAAAAAACAAGAAAAAATAAAAGAATTCTCTCAAAGAGCATATAATCTCCAGAATAAGCCAAGTCCCCACTTCCCAAGAAAAACCTTGCAACAGGCTCAATTTGTCTAACCCCTTCATTCAAATAATAACCGATATCACTCGCAAAAACTCCCGACAAAGAAGAAATCAAAAGCAAACCAAAAATAAACAACAAAATTTTCTTCTTTACCATGTTCAAGTTAAAAAAAACAAGTTTATAAATATTGCGATAAGATTAAGCAAACCTAGGTAATGCCTTTCCTCTCTCTTTAATAAAGCCTTCTAAAGCCTTAATCGTTTTAGGAGTTATCATACCAGTTCTATCCAATGTGGAGGTTATTTTACTTGGAATCTTAGCAAGCCCTCCAGGAAAACCACCAACATGTAATAAAGTCCCCGGAGCCTTGGCACTCTCAGTTTGTGCCCACGTAATTTGATCATTTATATCTGCAACTATAGCTGCACGAGTTGCAGCAGTTAATGATTCTGAAAGCATACCAACAAACCATCCATTAATTCTTCTATCAAAATATATCATCCCCAGACAAACTAAAGAAACTACTGGATAAAACCATTTAACCTCGCCCATGGAGTCCCATCTATAAATTCCTAGAAACAAAATAGCTACCCCAAAAACAATCCAAGCAGCTTTTCTTGCAACAGAATTAGTGAAAGCATTTTCTACAAAGGCAGTATATAGAATAAACGGAATTAAAACAGAAACAGCGACTGCAAAAGCACCATAAGGCATAATGATCGCATAAATAAATTCATTATTCAAATATCTTACACCTAGAATTGAAACAATAAATGTAAGAACTCCTCTTTGCCAAGGTGCAGTAAAAAAAGGCATAACACTTGAAACCCCCCAAATAACAGAAGCCAGAAGAAATAATAATAAGAATCTAGCTAAAATTATCTCATTTGCTGTAAAAATTTTCCCATCCGATTCGACCTCCGTCGTAGCCCCTACAAGCGGACTTACGATTTTTGCAGAAGCCTCCCAAACAGGGCCACTGTAGTATTGGATATATATTATAGTTATATCAATCCAATTAGAATCTTCAGGAACAGAAGGACTTGCAGCAGAAACACTAGCTAGACCCACAAGTAAAGTTGAAATAAATAATACTGCGAAAAGCAAGCCTACTTTTTTGTTCATAAAAAAACTATACCTAACTTATTTATAAACCTTTCCAAAAATAAAAAAATTAAATTCTTTTTTAATTTTAATAGTAAAATAAGAATTTAAGAATTAATGTAGATAAAAACACAAATAGGCAAAAAAATTAAATAATAGTTAAATTAAAATATTACTCTTCTAAAAAAACCTAAACAAAGCCCTGTTGCGTTTTCTTCAAAAAAAATTGCCTTTCATTTCCAAACAAAGGATAGCTAGATCTTTTTTCTAAAAAAACATCATCTCTCATAAGGTATCCTGGTTGTTTCATTAATTCATGAGGAGCATCTTCAAAGGCAGAAACATCTACTTCAGACCTTCTTCTAACTAAAGAAGAATAACCTAAATCACACAAGATATACCCCTCTTGAACAAATCCGGCAGGGTCTGTTTGAAAAAGAATTCTTGCAAACCCGCGAGTAATAGTGGAATCACAAGTTTCAACTCTTCGAGCATTCAAAACGCCAACTTGTTGAGAACCACCTCCTGCCAGATCATGAAATATTTTTCTAGTATCTGAATCCAATGTTTGAGAATTTTTTGTTATTTCAACATTATTCACTATCGTCCTAGCTAAATCTAAAAAGTATAAGTGAATCTTAGAAAGGCAAAAAAAATCTTGAGTTGGCACAACCGACATTTGACTTTCAGCTAAAGTATAAAGTCTACCCTGAGGCTTTCTTTCCTTTAATTTGGAAATATTGGTTGTTCCAAAAGCTGTAAGCTCTATTTCCCTTGCTTTTTGTAGATCATAAGTTTTCATTTTATTGTTTTCGAATCTTTAGTTGAAAAGATAAAATCTTCTTTTGAAATTATTTCACATAATTCTTCAGAGCTCATTAAGCCACCCTTATATTTTTCATATATTTTCTTAATCTTATTAGTCATATCCAAAAAGTTTAATTTTTCTTTAAATATTTCTGGTTTATTATTTTTTATATCCATTTTAATGAATTCATTGATTAATGTTAGTATCCGTTTTTGTAAAGGTTTTTTAATCAATCTATGAGAAAGAAAATAATTTTTTCTAATTCTTTTAAATTTGTATAATGCTTTGAAATTCGGGTTTACTATTTTACTAATTATCTCCTTAGGTAATAAATTTTTATAAATGTCAAATCGGTTAAAAAATTTGTTAAAATCTATCCAAGCACCAAAAATATTTCTTTGCTCAAAAACATTTATAGGTTTATTTACAGAACATATCTTAGATAGGTATTCAAATTCCCTTAATAACTTTGATGAAATCCCAATATTTAGATATTCTTTAAATAAATCCTTTAGTCTTTTTTCTCTTTCATTAAAGAAATCTCGAGTATTTAATTTCTGTTTAGTCAGTTCTGCATATTTTTTCAAGGCAATAATTGCTCCGGAAGCTTCTAGTCCAAATATATTTGAGTAATATTTTTTAGTAATATTGCAATATGCCCCACGATCTTCAACAAAACTTACACTTTCCATATCTAACCAATTGCCTGAAAGAGTTATATTCCCGATAGACCATGCTCCGTGAAGAACCTGATAAAAGAATAAGTCTGCATCAAAAATACCACACTTCTTACTTAGATGGGTTATATCAACTCTCCTACTTAATGTACTATGAGCTGCATGAGAAATTCTATCTAAATTGCCAAAGTCTTCTCGGACAAGAAGAGCATTCTGAAGAGGTTTATTAGACCAAGAATATTTTGTAAAGTAAGGTATTGAGATAACTGCAACAACTCTGGATGTTTTATTAAGAAAATTCTTCCAAATAAACCTTGACATAACTGCTTCTCTCAAGGCAGTGATTATATCTAATCGACCATTTCCGTGCTGAGAATTTGGATCTGCTTTCGCTAATGAAGTCCGACCAATACCCTTTATATTGTAGTTATCTCCAATATAACAAGCACGACCAGAGCCTAAATTGCCTGAAAGAGCAATGTCTGTAGGATCTGCTTGTAAATCTGCAAATAAACTAAATTCTTTTTCTTTTTCATCACAAAGAGTATATGCAAAATTTTCTATTACATATTCTTCAGTTTTTCTTATTCCCCTATTTTGTAACTCTTGCTTGAAATCTGGATCTATAAACAGAACATTACAAAGATCATTAGGAATCTTTTTTGCAAATTGAGAAACAAAAAGAGATTTACCTAGCCGGTCCAAAGCCAAGGGATTTGTTTCGATTATTTTTTTTTGCATATTAGCCATCCTCCCTCATACCTACTTGCATTACCAATTATTTTAATATCGACTATATAAGCTTTTGCCAATTCTATGGCTAATTTCTTTTTCAGTATCTCTGAATATAAAAAAGGAAGATCAAAATTTGCCTCATGGAAACTATTTGAGGGATAATTGGATAAGATGATTCTTTTTGGATTTAAGTTTTTAAAAGAATTTAATAGATGATCCAAAGCTTCCTCGATGCTGCAATTTATTTCTTCCTTACTGGAAGAATTGTATAATTCTTTTAATAGTCGGATATTTTCTTTTTTATTGCATCTTGGGAAACTTAAACTTTTAATTTTACATAATTCAAAAGAGATCAGATCGTCCAAGGCATGATTTGCTACAACTACATCTACATTTTTGATTATCTCGGAGGAATTTATAAGAGTATCATCCATCTGGATTATATTCGCATTAGGCATTAATTTAATGTATTTCTTAGCTAAAATACTATTTACAACAGGATTTGCATCTATAAGAAAATAGTTGCTCTCGAACTTGTCTTTTAAGTTTGCGGCAACTTTTGGCTTACTTCCACCCGCAAACTCCAAAATGTTCAACTTGTCTATGTTTTCTATTTCATTAAGCAACTCAGACCAAAGAGAACTTATAATGGGAGGCAGGTTGCTATTTAATGGTGATTTTTCTTTCTCTAATAATATTTTTTCATTTTGTATCATTTTATTTTTCCTGAAGAGATTCTCTTCAATCATATCAAGAAAAAACAGTAAATATTCTCTTTGTATACATAATGTATATTATTGATATGATTCATATTATCCATTAAACTAACAAAGATATAAAAGAATAAAAAATCGCAAGACTGAACTACTCTCCTCTACTTGCAAAAACCAACACTTTTGAGATATAGCCCAATATTTATTCTTCTCGAACCAGCTAGCTCTTCCGCTATCCGGAATAATACCTTACCAATTAGAAGGATAACATGCCTCGAATAAACTAAATCTCTTACTAAAATAATTCAAATCGCCGATATCGTCGCTTCGGTTCATCAAAGAGATCTTTGCCTCTGCTCTTGGTGGAGAATATGTTCTGCTCGGATAAACTAGATCATACTAAAAGTATAGTTTATAGCCATCTTATTCGTACCTCCGTTCGGTTATTAAATCCAATAAAACTCTGGAAGAATCAGTTAAACCAAATTTGGCCATTAGTGGTCCTTTACCCTTTGGACCATGACAATCTGAACCCGCTGTTGTGATCAAATTTAATTTAGAAGCTAAACTACTAAAATATTCATTAATCACATTAGAGTTTTCAGAGTGTACTCTATCATTTGTCTTATAATTATAGGTTTCTAAACCATCCAAACCATGTTGTTTCAAATCAGAAACAAAACTGTAAGGGGTAAGAACCTCTCGATCTTTAAACCATTCATCTCTAGGTAATTCCCACTCTTTCAACATACCATTCTCATAAGCTTTAGATAAACCTGGATGTGCAACAACTGCAAGACCCTTAGCTTGTTTTACAGCGCTTATTGCCTCATAAAAACTAGGTTTACTTTCCATACTTGTGTTTAATATTTGCTTGTATTCTTTTTTGAATGCGTCACCCGCAGGCCTATCACCGGATAAAATCGCTTCTCTCTTATCTTTTTCAAGAAAATTATCAGCAAGATATTGAACAAGAGTCATTTTAGACAAGAAAGGAAAAGGATTATCATAAGAGTTTCCAGATTGATCCAAATCTTTTTGATTATACCACTTAATCACTTCTGCAAGAGTTACAGATTTTGGAGCAACTAGTCTAAACTCCTTAGATTCGTTTTGTTTTGCAAAATCACTCGAACGCAAATATTGATTAAAGTGACAAATATAATCTTCTAAACGATCTGTTCTGTCCTTATTTCTTTTATCTACTAAGGATTGCATTAATTCTAAATCAATATTCAAACCTAAAAGCTCTAGATTTTGAATTTCAGCATTTTTGGCAATGTATTTTGCATCGATTTCTATACCCGGAATAACTATAATATCCTGTTTTTTAGCTTCATCTAATGCTTCGGGGATACCAAAAGTTGTATCATGATCTGTCAAGGCTATAAATTCTAGGTTTCTTGCTTTTGCGTTTTGAACAACTTCCCTAGGGGTCCAAATACCATCCGAGGCCTTAGAATGCATATGTAAATCTGCAATTATTTTCTCATTTATTGCCATGTTTGCTCCCAATCTAATTTATTTTCTAAACTCAAATTATCTTCTCTAAAATGAGATTCAGTACATTCTACATTATCCGGAAGAATCATGTGTGTAGGAGCCATAGCATCTAACTGATCTTTCAAATTCCTATAAACCTGATACAATTTATTAGAGATATTATGGGCATAACCTACTTTCAACGCCATATATTTTTGTTCTTGTTTTTTCATTTTATTTTTTCCTGAAGCTTAGTGCTTCAGTTATATCAAAGAAAGGGCGTATAATTAGATTTTGTGCATATTATGTACATAAGGCATATATTTAAAAATTAAAGAGTACTAAGATAATTATGAGAAGAAAATTAATGAAACATGGTCCAACATCCCTAACCCTCTCCCTACCAAAGGATTGGACAAATAGATTTGGATTAAAAAAAGGAGACGAAATAGAACTAGAGGAGATAGATACAAAAATACTAATCTCGAGTTCAAACAAAAAGAAAACAGAAATCAAATCATTAGATTATTCTCAAATTCAAGAAAACGAATTAAGAGCTTATGTTGTAGCAGTTTACAAATCTGGAATAAAGGATATTTATCTAGAAAATATACCCTCGAAATATCTAGAAAAAGTTAAAATAGTAATAAAAAACCTTGCAGGTTTAGAGATAATTGAAAGCTCAAAGAATAGTCTCAGAATTCTAGATATAAGCTCAACAGAAGAAGAAACGATTACCAAATCAGAAAATCAAATATACTGGAAATTAGAAAATATGATAGAGAAGGTTATAGAAAATAAATCATCAATCGAAGAAATATATGCAATAGATATGGAAATAAATCGCCTAGCATTCTTTGCAATGAGAAATATTTCAACAAAATTTTCTAGCAGTCCAGAAACATTCATAAGATACGAGAAAATTTCATTATTAGAGGAACTAGGAGATGCAATCAGAACATATAATAAAAATTCAAAAAAAGAAGATTCTGAATTAAACTTACTGGAGAAATTACAACCCCTAATAGAAAAAACAAGAGTATTTGAATCTAAAAGAGAAATGCCTCCCCTAGAAGAAATAAATAAAAAAATAAAAGAATTAAAAGAAAAAGTCAATTTAAAAGAAAAAAATACCCCCCTAGGAAAAATATTTTTATTAGAAGTTTTTGATAAATTTGAGACCGTAGTGGAATGCTTAATCGCGATTAATTTAAAAGATAAGTTAATATCTAATAAAAAAACTGCCTAATCCTCTTCCAAAACTTCAACCTTCTTGTCCTTCTCTAGAATCTCAGCAATTTCCCTATCCATATTTGCAACTTCTCCTTTTTCAAATGGCCCAATTTCATCCCCATCCATGTTTAAAAAAGTTCCCACAGAGTCTAAAAATCTAACAAGCAAGAAATTGTTTTCAATTTTTTCCCCAGCCATTCCTTCACTTAGGCTCTGTTCAGTTTTTTCTAAAGCTTTAACAATACTTTCAAATAATTCTTTCTCAAAAGGCAGCATATTTTCAAAGTCTCTCTTAGAAATTCCAGTCTCAGATGCAACAAAAGCTAAATTTAAGATTTTCTTTTTTCTTCTTAAAAGCAATTCCTTAAAGATACCTATAGCATTTTCAAGTTTCTTTTTACTCTTAATGGTTGCATCCGAAAAAAAATCATCTTTGGGTTCATTCGTACTCTTTTTTTCATTGAAATATTCTGCAACCTCTGAAATGAAGTTTTTAGCTAGGACTTGCAACTCCTCCGCATACCTTTCTTTCCTCAGTGCCTCATAGAGATCATTGTAGGTTATCATAGGATCTAAAAGCAACCTCAGCTTAAAAGCATTGTCCTTCTCCACCATAACAATCCAGCAAGTTTTTAAACTTTCAAAGCCTTTAAACAAGATGTTTGGATCACTTAAAGAAAAACTAAAAAATTGGACTTCAAAAGTCAAAGAAGAAGTATTTGGTAAAGAAATAGAAGAAAAACCAAACATAAATACTAAAAAAACAAAAACGCTCAAAAAAGAAAAAACTACTTTAAAAGAATCAAAAACAAAGCCTAGTAAAACAAATACCCAAAAAAAAGAAAAGATACAAAATGTTAGCAAAACTTTCAATAAAAAACCAAAGGAACAGAGTAAAGAACAAGAAATCTCAAAAGAGATAGAAGAAGAGATAAAAACAGAAAATATAACTGAAGAACCATTAGAAAAAAAAAGTTTTTTCTCTAAAATCTTTAAATCGGAACTCTCACAAGAAAAGTTTGAAGAACTCTTCCAAGAACTAGAAATTCAGCTTTTTCAAAACAACGTATCATATGAAGTTGTAGATAAGATAAAGCAAGAACTTTCTAAAAGAGTTGTTGGTAAAAGTAATCCGTCAATAGAACATGAACTAAAGGAAATAATAGGAGAAATTTTAATTGAGTCACCAAATTTTATTCAAGAAATAAAAAATTCCCTAAAAAATAAAAAACCTTTTGTAATAGCATTGGTTGGAATAAACGGATCTGGAAAAACAACAAGTATAGCAAAACTAACCCACTTATTACAAAAGAATAAATTCTCTGTCTGCCTTGCTGCTGCAGATACATATAGGGCCGCAAGTATAGAACAGTTAGAAGTTCATGCAACCAGATTAGATGTACCTGTGATCAAAAAAGAGTATGGTTCAGATCCTGCTTCTGTTGGTTTTGAAGCAATACAATACGCAAAAAAACACAATATAGAAATAGTACTAATAGATACTGCCGGAAGATTAAATAACAAAGAAAGTCTAATGAAAGAACTAGAAAAGATAATAAAAGTAACTCAGCCAGATATGAAGCTATTTATAGGAGAATCAACTACGGGCAATGATGCCACAGAACAAGCTAAAACATTTAATGAATTGATCAATCTAACTGGAATAATCCTCTCAAAGGCAGATGTAGATGAAAAGGGTGGCACAATGATCTCCGTGGGATATATCACAAAAAAACCAATTCTTTTTTTGGGAACAGGACAAGAATACAAAGACCTAGAGATATTTGATAAAAAAAAGATAATTGAAAAGCTTGGCCTCTGAAATTCCCTATCCAAAACCTTAAAACCCTTCAAAACCTATATAAAATATGTTAGACAAAATCTCCCAAGCGTTTACAGGCGGAATAAAAAAGATAACAAATGCTATCTTTGTAGACAAAAAACTAATAGACGGAGTCATAAAAGAAATACAAAAAGCATTAATTGAGTCAGATGTAAGTATTGACCTAGTCCTCCAATTAAGCCAAGAAATAAGAAAATTAGCCATTGATGAAAAAATTAAAGATATTGATAAAAAAGAACAGCTAGTTGCATTAATTCATGAAAAGATAAAACAGATAATTGGTGAAGGAAAACAGATAAAACTAGAAGCAAAAGCAAAAATTCTTTTAATGGGCCTATATGGTTCAGGAAAAACTACAACCATTTCAAAATTAGGCTTTTATTTTGCAAAAAGAGGTAAAAAAGTTTGTGCATTAGGACTAGATACACAAAGACCTGCGGCAATGGACCAATTAGAACAAATGTGCGATAAAGCAAAAATAAAGTCATTTATTGATAAAAAAGAAAAAGATCCCCTAAAAATAATAAAACAGTATGAAAAAGAGATAGAGAAGTTCGACTTAGTTCTAGTGGATACCGCAGGAAGAGACGGATTAAACAAAGAACTAATTAAGGAAATTAAAGAGATAGATAAAAAAATAAAACCCGATTATAGGATTTTAATAATGCCTGCGGATATTGGCCAAGCAGCCAAAACACAAGCACAAGAATTTCAAAAAGCTTGCTCAATAGATGGAGTAATCATCACAAGAATGGATGGAACAGCAAAAGCAGGCGGATCCCTAACAGCTTGTGCAGAAACGCATGCCCCAATATTTTTTATAGGAACAGGGGAAAAAATACATGAAATCGAAACATTTAATGCAGATTCATTTATATCTAGACTTTTAGGGATGGGAGATTTAGAAACGCTTCTAGAAAAAGTTCGATCTGCAACAGATGAAAAACAACAACAGAGAATAGAAGATAGATTAAAAGAAGGCAAGTTTACACTTCAAGATCTATATTCTCAATTAGAGTCTATGAACCAAATGGGAAGCATGGACAAACTAATAGGAATGATCCCAGGATTTAGTCAGGCCAAGGTTCCAAAAGAAGTCTTGGAAAAACAAGAAAATAAAATGAAACGATGGAAATATGCTATACAATCCATGACAAAAGAAGAAGTTGAAAATCCAGAATTATTAGATAAACAAACACAAAGAATAGCAAGAGTTTCAAAAGGTTCTGGAACAACAACTTCAGAAATAAGAGAGCTTCTAAAACAATATAAAATGATGAATGAATTAATCAAATCACAATCTTCCATGGAAGGACTAGAACAAGGTAAAATTGATCAAAAAACACTTCAAAAGATGGCTAAAAGATTTAAGGGAAAAGTAAAATTCTAAATTATTAACTAATCCGTTATTTAACAAAAAAAATAATCAAAAAAGATTTAACCTTAAGTTAAAACATAATTTCCTTTCAAAACCTTGTTTGGATAAACTATAACTCCCTTACCTTTCTTAATCTCAAATTCAACAATCTTTCTATCAATATTTGTTCCTCTCATTTTCAGAATCTCTAAAGCCCTCTTACGATGACCAGACTTTTCAAAAACATTATATAATATAATAATACCATCTGATAAGAATGAAACTGCTTCTCCAACCTCTGAAAAGTTAGTTCCAACGTGTGTAGGGTTTGCTACTTCTCGAATTAAAAAAGAAGTAATATTATGTCCCTCTAAATATCTAAATAACTGCTCCATATAAATCCTAAATCTCGAACTTTCACCAGAGAAAGCGCTAGAGATACTAGATAAAGAGTCTACTAAAACAACATCTGGTTGAAAATCTTGCGGAATTAAAACAGGTTGAACATCGATCAACAATTCTTTTTTAGCCTCAGATAATAGAGCCTCTACGCTTCTTGCAATATCTAAAGCATTAAATCGTTTTAAATAAAGAGTTCCATTCTTTTCATATTTAGGAGCATCAACACCAAACAAACCTAAATGTTCTCTTAATCTTTCTTCAGGTTCTTCAAAACTCATAAAAAGAACTTTCTGACCTCGTTCACATAATGTTCGAATCATATTTAAACAAAGAATAGTCTTACCATTTCCAGGACCTCCTTCGACTAAAACTGCACTACCCTTGGGAATACCGTCTCCTAAAAGAGCATCAAGCCCCGGAACATAAGTTTTAAGATATCTTTCATTTTTTTTCAAAGAAGTTACAGAAATATTCCCCTTAGGAACTTTCATTTCTCGACCACTTAATACAATCTTTTTTACCATCTTTTTTTATTACTAATTATCAATGAATGAGATTTATAAACCTTTCTTTTTTGCAATCTTTTCTACAGGCTCAAACAAAGGACCAAATCTCTTCTCTCGTTTAAAACGAATAAAATAAAATATTCCTAGTCCAATACCCATACCAATTAAAAAAGAAAAGAAAGCTATATAAAAAATTGTAAATGTGGATTCTCCAGCCCCTTCTTTAATAACATTACCTGTAATGCCATTAGAGAAAAATAAGATACCTAATAAAGGTAATACCAAACTAACTGCAAAAGCAAATTTCTTTTTCTTTTTAGACTTTAAATATTTTTCATATCTATCTCTATTTGCAGAGGTCAAATTCTTATAACAATAAGTATCTGTATATTTAATTAACTTACCAAACTTTGCAGAAACTCTTTGTTCAATTCTAATAAGCCTATCTAAAAAATCATTTTCTAAAAAATCCTTTTTTTCTTGTTTTGTTTTTAAAATTTGAGTTTGCATTTTATTTCTTCTTTATAGATTTAACCACTTTTTTAAGTTTAATTACTTTTCTATTCTTAAAATCCTTACCCTTTTTTTTAGAAATAGAATTGGTTTTGAGAGTCTTAATAGGTTTACTCTTTTTTTTAGAAACAGCCTCGGTCTTAACTACTCTTACTGGTTCAACAGCCTCTTGCTTTTTTAAAGGGGAATTAGAAACCTTTTTCCTATTATCTAATGCATAAATTTGCTCATTTAATAAAGAAATTTGTCTATCTACATCGCGAATTAACTCTGCAAGTTTTTTATTTTTAATAGTGAAAGAATCCTCAGACATCTTACCTTGATTGAAATATAGGTCCTGATTCTTAGTAATCATATCTTTCAAAGATTGTCTTCTTACTTGAACATTCTTTAAATCTGATTTAAGCATAGCTATCTGAACAGGTTTCTTTAGAAAGATAAATAAGATAATTAATATAACTAAACCAATTAATATTTCTTTCCATCTCTCACTTAAAAATCTCTTTAAACTTCTAGTAGTTGCATCATAGAACACATTCAAAGTTGCTGCTCTAGATTGAGCGATAATAATTTCACTATAGGTCTTTTCAATTAATTCTGGGATAAGTTCATACCTTTCATTTACCATTTCTTTATCAATCTCAAGAAGTAATGCATCAATCCCCGTAGTATCTATACCTTCAGAGGATTCATTATAAAAGTCTCTTAAGACTCCAATTCTATCCGTTAATTCAAATGCCAAATTTTTTAATTGGACTAGTTGTTCACAAATATCCAAGACCCTAGAATAATCCGTTGATCTACCTTTCTCTGCTAAACTTAATTGTATGTCGAAAATATTTATAGCTTCTTTTAAAGTATCGTTAATCCTTAAGATTGAAAAACCAGAAGAATTTAATTCTTTCATTAGAAGGATAGAAGAATTTATACACATATCCGCTTTCTGCTGGTCAGTTAAATTAGATTCATCAGCTAAAACAAACGAACTAGAAGACATAAGAATAACTAAAACAGTCATACAAACTAAAGCTAGACTACCCCTCTTTAAACCACCCATGTATAAATGGTATAATCCAACCTTTATAAAACTTTTCACAGTCTCTGTCCCCTCTTTTTCAAGAAATCTTGAGCTTCTAAATATACCAACTCTTCTTCAACTTCTGTTAATCTTCTTGAATAACTCTTCATCATGTTGTTATATATTCTTGTTTCCATTTCTCCTTTGATTAAATATTTGGTTTGCATCTTTCTAACTAAATCAAATAACC
>CAZKBE010000004.1:0-36512 GCA_964551115.1 Candidatus Woesearchaeota archaeon | reverse complement strand
TTAAATATTTGGTTTGCATACTCTTAATTAAATCAAATAGCCTATCTTTCTCTTGAAGTAAGGCATTCTTTTTACTGTTAAACTTTCCTAGATGTGCCAATTGAGTTTGTGTTTTAACTTCAATTTCAACAGATTGCTGTAACCTCTCTTCATACTGGAACATCGCAGAGGAATATTCTTCCATAGACATGTGTGCAAGTTCAAAGCATTCTCTTTGAACAATTTTCATTAATCCAAGTAATAATACTTGTTCTTGCTTAAGTAATTTTAATCTTCTTTTTAGTATTTGATATCTAGTAGCAATAGCCCCACCATAACCTAAAAGAGAAGCTCCAACTAGTATTGCGAGAGTTTGCAAGGGATTATTCTTTACATAATGATACAAACTAAATTCGCCTTTAGTTTCAATGGCGTATGTTAACCTAGATTCTTTTAGCCTCTCAAGAGCCTGAACAAAAGCTCCTCGCTTCATTGCTTGTTCTGCTAAAAGCATTAATTTCTTAGACTCAAAAACATTGATTCCGTTAGCTTCTGCTTCTGCAATATCTTGTCTTAGTTGTTCAAGTAGATCTAGTGACTCAATTGCTGAATCATAATTTAACTTTAGTTCATTGAATTGAACAACTAATTTTGAAAAGCTAGTTGAATTAAATAAGTTATTTATGTTTGAAAGCATAACTTCTAAATCTTTTGTGAATAATCCTTTTTCTTTCATCTCTTGTAGCATTAATTCAGCTTGGCTAACAAGAGCCGTAGCGTTCTCTCTTGAAATATCTAAAATATATAGTGTAACTAGTTTGGACTCTATGTAAGGAGATCTAGTTAAGTTAGACTCAACAAATCCTTCTATCTTAAATTTCAAAGAATAATTTCCTTCTCTAAAATAAGCAGGAGCAGTTATTTTAACTGTAACAAAGTCTTCTGAGTTTCCTGCTATTCTTGGAATTAGTGTAGGAGTTATCGTAATGAATTCTGAATTTATTCCAGATACAGTTACTCTTACGTCCACTAATGCTTCCGGATATTTATTCTTAATAGGTAATTTAAATTCTGAGATATCTCCGCTTACAAGTTCAAATTGTGCCTCAGATACTTCTTGTTTGCCCGATCCACGGCCTCCGCCGCCTCCGCCACCACTAGACCCTCCCTCACCCCCCACAACAATTGTAATTGTCGTATTTGATTCAACATAGTCACCATCAAGAGAACCACAAGATGGAACTAATACTCCATCAGAAAGAGGATAACATAGGAAAGTTAGATTTACGGAATTAGTAAGTAAAGTCCTATTCCCATAATGTTGTATAGGGGCAAGTTCGCCACTAATATTGGAATACCCAAAAGAGGAGATAGAAACCGTATAAGTTTTCTGCTCAAGATTATTTAAATTACTCTCTACAAAAGAAATATTTAACGATTGATCTAGTAACTCGCTATCCGAAATATTATCATAATAATTAAACAAATTGCCAGCAGAAACTAGGAAATCATCAGGTAAGGACCAATTAAAATAAACATTGTGCGCAGTGTTATTTATACTATCGTCTCCAGCAAGATTCTTAAGATATGCATTTAAAGAGAATTCTCCAGGAGTTAAATAAAGGGTAGAAGGCATAGTAACTAATTGCTGATATAAATAAGGTCCGCCAGCTGAAGTTATTATAGTTGCTGTAGAATTTTTATAAATAGATTCGGAAATCTGACTTGTTTCTTCAGCAGTAATTACCAGATTTTCCTCAATTAAGTCGGATAAATAAGTTACATTAATTGAAATAGTTCTATTTGTTTTTGCAGGAATTCTATAAGTATTTGAAGGTTTCTTAGGAAGATTATCAAAACTAACTCTAGGATATGCAAAGTTGTAATTTAACTTAAAGTTTAAAGTACAATTATTATCTGCGAATTGTGGATCTCCTGTATTAACTAAAGTTATTGGATCAATTGAGGCACTTTTATCAAAACCAATAAATGCTCCTAAGAATAAAGGAGTTGTAGTCCAAGTACAATCCCAAAAAGATGGAAGGGAATAACTCTGAGAAACGTTTGCATTTCCATAAGTATCATTTGCCCAGACTCTATAAGTATAATTATACTCTGTAGGAATTAAAGTTATATTTGCGTTATAGCTTTGTCCAGATTGAATCATGGTACTATTTTGCCAATCAGATCCGTTATAATATTGCAATATAACTGTGCTAATATTAACCCAATCATCTATTGGAGAAGAGTATATTGAAACGTTTAAATCTGGATCTAGATCATCTAAATTATCCGGAGTAGTGAAAGTATTAAAGAAGTAAGGAGGAGTAAGATCTCTAAGGGTTAAATGAAATATTAATGGTGCAAAAAGAATATCCAAGCTGAGGACTGTATTATTTGATGCAAGTCCTAATCTAGAACCAAAGATATTATAAGCTCCGCCAGCACCGCTAATTCTTACTCCGCCAATATTTGTATATTCGGTTAAGATAATCGAGGAAGCTAAACCTAAATAATTAGAAGTTAAATTCCCCAAAGAATTTCCATTAGTGGAATTATAAACAGCAACCGTAGCATTAGAAACTGCAATTCCTCCTTGATCTGTTGTATTAAAACTACAACTCCACTGTCTAGTTAAGGAGCTTCCTGCTTCAACAACTTCCTTATTCTTATCATAAAATACATCAAAGAAATTATTTCCACTAGAAACAATTGCAGTAGTAATCCATCTACAAGCAGAGGAAGTTTCAGAATTACAATATTGCTGAGAAACATCTGAACAAGATCCGGAAAAAGTAGTACCATTAGGCATACACAGATAGGTATTTAGGGAAGAACTATATCCCCAGAAACATTTTCCAAAAGTATCTTGATTACAAACGCTTTCTTCATAGATATTTGCACAAGCTTCATTATTATTATATGAATAACCTAAATAGGCATAAGGCGCGCCATAGGAGCTATATCCGCCGTATTGATAACCGCAGAAAGCATCTGCATTCCAAGTACATCCGATTGATGAACATGATCCCTCGCTAGTTGCAGAAGAACAAAAAGGAATTCCATAATTATCTGCGCAATAAGGACTGCTCCAAGAACACATACCGCTTGTTTCGCCACATGAAAAACCGTTATCATTTTGCCCGCTAAACTGACTGCAATCGCTATTAGAGGGGTAAGAAGTACAAACAGATGTACCCCAATTCCAAGTACATGCAGAATCAAGCCCACATGCATCGTAGCCAACTAAATCAGAACAGTAATTTAAAGACCCGCTGGTTAAATTACAATAGGGTGCAGTGTAATAACATAAGCTATTTGTTTCGGTAGTACATATATTACCTCCATCTACTTGATTGCTAAATTGAGCGCAATCCGTGCTATCCGCAGTACCTTCACAAACAGAGTTATCTCCGTTCCAAGTACAACCAGAAGTTAACCCACACGCATTTAAGCCCAAGTCAGAACAAGAACTAAAAGAGTTAGTACATGTTTCATCATAAACCCAACTACAAACACCATTTGTTTGCCCACAAGAATTACTATCTGAAAAACTAGAACAAGTGTTCATACTAGAAAGAGATGCTGAGCAAACAGAGCCTGTCCAACTACATCCAGAAGCAAGACCGCAAGTAGTTTCACTTGTTAAATCCGAACAATAACTAAAAGAATTATAACAATAGTCTGGATTCCAAGTACAAGAGTTTGAAACACTTCCACAATCTGTCTCATTTGTTATATAATTACAACTATATGAATTAGAAATAGCTTCCCCATAGCAATTACTCCAAGAACAATAATATCCACCATTGTTATTATCGGCATAACTACAGGCTGTTGAAGAATTAAAATCTGAACAATATTGTGCACCCGTAGGAGATTCACAATAATTATTCCAATAATTCCAAGTTCCATAAAACGGCCAGCTGCCACAAAGATTTGATCCCAAATCTAAAAAGGAACTTAATCCAGGATTATTATTACATCCCGTAATACTACTTCCCTTCCGAATATAAACATCTTGAACGGATGCACCACTAAAGTTGGAATTAGAAAAGGAATTATTAGAAGAACAAACTGGCCCAGAGCAATCAGAATAAACCGAATATTGACCGCCGGTTATTATTGCGTTAGAGACATTATTATACTGCGAATCATAGGAATAGATCCCATATAAAGAAGAATTTGTAGTCAAATTTGTTAATGTATTATTTGAACTTTCTTGTAGCTGAAACCCATATTGCGAATTAGATTTTAAATTTAAATCGGAAAAAATATTATTTGAACTTGCAAAAGACTGAATACCCGCTTGATTTAAGTTCGAAGTTATGTTTGTTAAGAGATTATTTGAACTACCTTGTAGCTGAATTCCTACATTATTATTAGAATCTGCATTTATGTTTGTTAAGATATTATTTGAACTGGACCATAGATAAATTCCCATTGATTGCGAGTTAGTAGTTAAGCTAGTTAAATTATTATTTGAACTGGATTCCAACCAAATTCCACGTGAAGGGTTAGAGGTTGCAATCAGATTATTAATTAGAGAATTACTTACCGAACTAAAGTAAATCCCGTAAGTAAAATCTGTAATATTTCTAAAATTCTGAATAGTTAAATTTGTTCTCCCGCTTGCATAAACACCCGAATCTGTTCCAGAATCATCGCCATCGATTATAAAACCGTTTCCATCTAGGATGACATTATTAGCACTAATTGTAAAACAAGGTCCAGCATAATTTGTAATGTCATTCTGTAAAACATAAATTCCAGATTGCGTAATATTTCCGCAGAAATACAAATTAGACCCAGAACTTAGAGTATAATTCTGTGAAACAGTTTCATGTCCAGCAAAGTCAAACATCCTATAAAACCAAGTATATAACCCTCCAAACAAATTAACAATAGTGCTAACTGTAACATTTAAAGTTCCAGGGGAAGAATAATTTGCTAAGAATGTTTGATTGTATAAATCTGTTTGATTATAAATATTTAAAGTAACATTACTAATTCCGGTTGCAGTATCATTTATTCTTGCAGTGAAATTTTGTGTAGTATTTACAATAATAATTCTATTTTGTGGAATAACGATTGTTGCATTAGGACCAATAAAGTCTAATGTAAGGCGTCTTAGAGCTGTTGAATTTTTATTACCAGCTAAATCGGTTACATTTACAAAATAACTATAATTTATATGGTCTGCTAAATTTGTCCAGTTTATAGAAGTAGACAGATTCGAATAATACTTAGTTGAATTAACAAGTGTTGCACCGCGATATAAACTAAAAGTTATATTTGCAAGATTAGATTCAATTAAACTAGTATTTACAAAAATCCAATTCTGAGAGAAAAGATCTACATTATCTTCTGGAGTTCCAAATGAATAATTTATTCTTGGATTTGCTGTATCAATCATGAAAGATTTATTTGTTACATCAGACCATTTTTGAATATTGTATATCGTATCATTTACAAAACAATTATAATCATAAAATCCATCTTCGCTGAAAGTTAAATAAGTTGAAAAATTAGCTTCGGAATCCCCATAGAATGAATTATTTGAGTAATAGACTTGCCCATCTTTCCAAATAAAAATAGACAGATTTAGATTAGAGTCTAAAGCTCCTTGAGAAATACAAGAAAAATTAAGATTTAAGTTCATGTCACTAAAACTATTCTGGCTCAGATTTGAAGAATGGATTCTGAGTGGATCTGAACTAACCTCTAATAAAAACGGATAAGAGACTTTTCCAACAACGATGGAATCTGAGTATACTGCATTCAAGTCCAAATTATAAATCCCTTCGGATAAATTTAAAGACCAATTAAGGATTAAATTCTCCCCAGAAGTAAGATTCAGATTATAGGTCTTATTTGTACCACCAATAAAATTTATCTCTGAAGCGGGTACAGATTTAAACCCCATATCTGGGCGATTAGAATAACTAGTGGAAGAAGGAGTTAGATTGAGAATTTGGGTATTGCCACCATACACATACCACCCCAAGGAGTTACCATTTGAAGGCTGCCAATTGATAATGGCAGGAGTATCTGATTGAAGAGTTGGAACAGAAATAGTATTAAGTCTCCAACTTCCTCCAGAAGAACTCTCCCTTCCCTGAGCCAAGATATAATCTTGCCCCGGAACTAATAAGATGGGAGTGGTAAGAGCTCGTTCTTGTCTTCTAATGGCCGAAGGAAAGGTAACATTACCAAGCAATTCCAAAGGCATATTTCCATTAGCCCGATAAATTCCTCCCAAATAATTTGTAGCAGAACCGCCCCCAATCAGATGAGTTAAATTAATCGGCAAGTTAACTTGAAATCGATACCCCATCCAATAAGAACTAGAAGCAGACGTTTCGGAAGAATAATCTACAAGTTTAAAGTCAAAACAATCTATAGACATTCTAGAATCTAAACTAACATTTAGGTTATAACAGGATGAATCTAGACAAGATACATTTGCAGAAAAGACTGACGATCGATTAGGATAAGCAAATATATTTTCCCTAGTAGGAGAAACACGAACCATGTTGAAAAAAGGCACCCTTTCTACGGAAAAAGAAAAATCTTGATAGGTTAAATCATTGTTACTCATATTTGCATAAACCCTAATATTATGGATACCTGGGCCTGCAGAATAATTCATAGGAGAACTATAGGTATAATTAGAAACGCCATCTGAAAACCAAATATTACTTAGCAAATTTTTACCCCACCCATCTAAAGAAAAATTTAATGAAATATTGATTTGGTCGACATCGTGGGGAATAAAGAATTTACTCCCTTCAGAAGGAGATTTCAATAAAATAACATATCTTCTTAAAGTTGGAAGTTGACCTTCCGGCCAAGACCAATAAGAACTATTCCAGAGCGAAAAAACAGGGTGTGAACGAAAATTAAATGAAGATTCATTTGTAAACGTCGCATAGGGATCACCAGGAGAACCACTATAATAAATACTACCCCAAGTAGGTAAGTGACCCGTGTTAAAATATGCTCGTCCAATTACACTACCTTGATAATCCCTGCCTACCGCATTTCCAATAGAAAAAGACCTGTACAACTCAGAAAGAAAAGCTGTAAAACCAACAACGCCTCCAGCAAAATCCCCCGTAATGTTTCCCGTAGCAAAACAGTTGTAAACTTTTGCACGTTGAGAATTACCAATTATTCCACCCACAGCGTATCCCTGTGGAATAGAAACACTCGAACTGCAATCGGAAATAACTACATAATCGTCCCCCCACCCAACAATACCGCCCTTAGCATTTCCTCCAGAACCTAAAGCGACTCCAGAAGTATGAACTCGCGTAATATATCCGCCAGAGGCATAGTGAACTAATATAGATCCATCCAGTGCCGTAGAGTTTAGCAATTCCAATCTAGTTATATTGGCATAGCTTGTCTGACTAAATAAACCAGAACCTGTCCTCAAATTCAATATTGTTTTATCAGATCCATTTAAAGAACCTGAAAACACGCCAATAGAAGAAAACCCCGAGCCATTGCTCCAAGTAGAAGTGTTAGTACAATTAATGTCATTTTTTAAAATAAAATGAGAAGAAAGAAACTGACTCATTTCTTGTAATTGAAAACAGTTTGTAATTTCATAAGGATTATTTAATGTTCCGGAGCCATTTCCAGAATAATTAGAAGAAGTAACATGTACGCTGAAGGTTACCCACCCTGAAGAAGTACTAACAGAAACATTTTTAGAGACCCATTCTAGGACAGATCCATTAGTGTCATGACCTGCAATTTCAGTACCTATGGATATTCTGTTTACAGAACCTTGCGGTGCTTGTTCCACGTTAGAAGCAGAACGATGGCCTGCAAAATAAACTATCCAAGGGTTTAACAAATTTTGAAAAGAACCAGAAGAAAAATTAAGCATAGAAGAAACAGCCGCATTATTACTTGAACTAACGTAAAAAGTATTTCTATAAACCATAACAATAACCTCTGTAGCTCCACCAAACACGGGATTAGGGGTGGAGCTATTCATCGCGTAAAGGGTGGCCAGGATTGCAGAGGTGCTAGTAGTTGTTCGAGTATTACGACTAGTCCAACCAGAAGATAAGTTTGGAGCTGTAGTAGAACCATCTCTAAAGGCAAAGGCGATTAAAAGATCTCCTGCCTGATGCGCTGGAAGAACAACGGTATTTGTAGCAGCACCCACCGAAGAGATATAGGTTACTTGGGCACTTCCAAGACTAATTAGCGTAACACTCACCAATAAAATAATGCAGAAAATAAAAACACTTCGGCCCATTAAATCTTCGTCACCTTTTTCAATACTCTTTTTTATAGAACTATCTATTTTAAAATTTCTCATTTTTTCAACTCATAGAATTTAATTAACTCTTCCAGAATCTCCTCGAAGGTATGCTTTCTAACAAAATCTAAATTTTCAAGGACTAATTTAGTATCTTTCTTTATTCTGATTGTTGTAGACTCAATAGATTTAGTATCTTTTGTAGGCATAGTGTATAAAGTAGATTATGCTTTATAAATATTCCCATTTTAAATTTTAAAGAAAGTAATTAGAAAATAAAAATGGCTCTAGGGAGTGCTGACCTCCCGACCTCGGCCTTATGAGAGCCGCGCTCTACCGCTGAGCTACAGAGCCATATTTAGCTGTATAAGTAAGTGTTTTTAAAGTTTCTGGATATAAAAAACAAAGATAATTAGATTAAAACAATCCTCAAAGAAACTATTGATCTTCAGACAAAATCTTCTTATTATTCTTTTTCAGTCTAGTAAGGTAACCTGCAACCATGTTTCTAGTCTTTTTACCAGGTAATTCTTTTCCTAATACCTTTTTATTAGACTCAAAATCTTTATGAAACATTTCAGGAGCTTTATTAAAAAGTCCTAAAGACATTCTCTTAATTGGTTTAGTTTTAATCCTTCCCATAAAAAAACATTTATTTCTAGCTTTTTAAGGCTTATTGTTCCTCAATTTTTTGAATTTTCCTTATTTTTCCAAGCAAATCAATTTGTTCTAGAAACTTCTTAGATGGCTCGCCTCTCAAGAAAACCTCTACTTCCAGTCCAGGAAGATTATATTTTTTTAAATCCCTCAATAACTCTTTTTCATCCAACTTTCGCTTATCAGAAAATATAACTAAAATTTCTCGGTCTCTGTGCGCTTTAGCTACAATTTTTCCAACATCACTCTTCAAGACATCTAAAAGTTCAAAACCCATCTCAGATAAATATTTTTCAAATTCTCTTAAAAATAAATCTTTTAATGAAGGCTTCTTTAGTTTTTTAATAGTTGACTTAGTCTTCTTTGCTAGACCACTATCTTGAGAATTCTTCGCTTCGACAACAGTTTCAGATTCTAAAATATGCTTTCCAAAATTAGAATCCTTGGGAGGATTATTGGGTAAACTTTCTAAAACAATCTCTTCCGCAATATTCTTCAAAGGCACGAGATTTTCTTCTCCAACCCTCTTGGAACTAATAGATCTAGTATTTTCCTCAATTTTTTGAATCTCTAGATTATCCTCCACTCTTTTTTCTTCAACTTTTTTCTCTTCATTGATCCGATTAGAAATCTCTTCAACTTTTTTTCTTACAAGTTCCTCAATATTCTCTGAAGAAAGTTGTTGTTTTTGTATATCCTCCCAAATCTGTTGCCCAATGACCCTTTCTTGTCCAATCGCTGAAACAGGCCCAGAATGACCTGAAATTGCTATTATTGCTTTTTCATCAGGCAATAAATGATACTTCCAATATAACTTATCTTTGTTTTTTAAAGGAACCGCAAAATCCCTTATAGACCTTAAGGCAACCCTTAAAACGGGATCTTGTTTTTCATCATCTAAGATCTTATTTTGTTTTAATTTCTTAAAAGCTTCTACCTCTGGATCCTTCAAGTTAGAAATAAATAACTCTAACTTCTCTTCTTGTCCAGGAATAAAATAAAGGGGAGAAGTACCTACACGAATATTAGAAAGTTTAAGTTTTCTATCTGCCAATAATTCTGAAAGAATTGCCGAAGTAAAAGTAAGACTCAATTCACTAATCTTGGTTAAATGGACAGGTAAACTGGGCCCACGCTCAGAAATAAATCTCAAAATTTTTTGTTTAATCTCCACAACATTAGTAATCATATTTTCAACCACCTAGCCTCATAATAAGAGACACATTCCTCATCATCTACCACGGCAATTAAAAGTTTTTTATTAGTTGAATGTGCAATACGATTCTTAGCTGAAAATTCTTGCATAGACAATTTATTATGTTCAGATAGACAAAATAAAATCCACTTGGCATGGTCCTCACCAAGTTTAGAACCAGGTTCATAAACTCTAAACTCTGCACCAAATTTTAAAGCACTTTTCACAACATTCCCTTTTTTTCTCAAATCCCTAAAAACTGAATAACTAATAAGAAAATTTTTGTCCAACTTTACAAAATTCTTAATTAACTCCTTTAATTTAATCTCTTTCTCTTTAATATTAACTATCTGCATCTTTTTATTCTCAACTAAATAAGCACCCTCTACTAAGGAATAAACTATTTTTTCTCCACTTCGCTCACCAAATCGCTCTTTTTCAAATAAACTAAAAGCTTCCACAGCATTTGAAGAGATCTTACCAGAAATAAGGGTTGCTTTTACTATAACCATATAGATCTAGTGTTTCTACAATATATAAGCTTTTTCAAAAATTTAGAAACAGAAAATAATTTTAAATTTACTGGATAGGCTTAAATTTTCAGAAGTCTTCTAAAGCTTTATTAATCCCCCTTTCCTCTTAAAATAATGAAAACAAAAAAGGGATTAGGATTACCTGCAGACTTTATGGGTTGGTTAATCTTGGGAATATTTATTCTAATAATTGTGGTAATAATCTCGATAATTTTAAAAGGAAAACTAACTGGCGGAATTGACTATTTCAAAAGTTTATTAAGATTTGGAAGAGGATGAAATTAAGAAAACTAACTAAAAAAGCTGGATTAGAAAGTGAGGGAGTAATCGTTTGGATAATAGTAATTGCTGTAGTACTCATGGCCATAATCTTTATTGCAAAGATGAATTGGAGCTCGATAATGAAAAATCTACCCGGGTTTAAAGGAGAGGGAGAAGAAGATAGGGAAATAGGTATTGACGAAACCATCCTGTTTGAATGTAAGTACCCTATAGGCTACATAACCCCTGGTGAAAAAGAGTTCTATTTTTTAAATTTAAAAGAAGTAGATGAAACACCCTTGGAGGAAATAGGGGGAAAAATAAACAATGCTCAACTAGCCAACTACTTAGAGATAGGCTTTGAAGGGAATATAAAATATATTGAAAAAGAAAAAACACTTGGGATTTTTGGTGGATCGGAAACAAGTATTGGAAATGCCAAATATAAATATAGCTCTACAGGTAAAAAAGAATTTTTTAAAGAAATAAACTTCAATGAAAACCTCTATAGCTTCATATTGAATGATTGGGATAACAATCTACCTGGGACAAAAAATGAAATAGGTGAAACTCAAGTATCTGAATTAAAAAACAATCTAAGAATGTTGTATGATGCAAAATACTATCCGAATCCTGGTTGGCTTTGTGCAAATCCAGAGGTAATTGAAACTCTAATAGAGGCAGAAAAATGCATGGGAAGTTGTGAAATTTATGGTGGAGACTGTATAGATCTTCCAGAAATAAACTCAGATTGGTATTATTCTACTCTTAAGGGCGGATACCTAAATAAAATTACGGGTGAATTGGTAAATAAGCATGTTGAAAAAGTAGATAAAAATGAATATTTCTATGCAGATGAATCGATATACAAAACAAATAATACAGAATTAATAAATAACCCTAATGAAATAGATTCCAAATCTCTTGCCACATTAGAGTTTAATAATAAAATTTATTTTATTTCAAAGGTAGATAACTACTATAGTCTCGGAACAGACCTTTGTGAAAATAAAAAAAGATGTTTTATAAATCTTGTAGACAATGTAAATATTGAAATAGAAATAAAAAAGATTAATAACACCACCCTAGAAAAAGAATATAATCTAGGAATAGGAAAGGTTAATATAAATTTGGAAAAACCAATTATACATGTGGAAAAACCAATAAGAATCTCTATAAACTTAACAAAAAAGGGATGCTATACATTGAACAACGGGAATGAAAGTTTGATCAAAGGCTATGAAGGAAAAGTTGATTTAGAAAAGATTAATCTTGGCGAGAAATTCAGACGAGATAAGGATCTGATACTAATTACATACAATCCTAAATAAAAGTAGGATTAATTATAAAGAACATACTAAACTTTATTAATGCCCTTCTCCTCTAAATAATCAATGAGAAAGATAAATAAAAGAGGTTCTTGGATGACTGAAGAGTCTGCAAAATTTATACTAGGGGTTATGGCAATAGTATTATTATTCTTGTTAGTATCAAAATTAGCGGGAATTATGCGACAAAATAGTCAATACGAACAAGCGAAATATGCCTTGGGAGAAATTCAATCTACTTTAGATTCTTTAAAAGAAGGAGAAAACGGATCAGTGTTTATAGAGAGCCCTAAAAACTGGTATTTGATACCATTTGTAAAAGAACAAGGATTTTTGAATATGCCCATTAGTTGTGGTAGTGAGAATTGCCTATGCCTGTGTCCAGAACCTCAAAAAAATGAATTAACAACTGGAACTATAAGTCCAGAAAGTAGCAACTATTATTGGATAAAAGAAGGAAAAACACTGTGTGAGAAAAAGGGGATTTGTATAAGCAGGCAAAATAAAATAAATATTGAGGGTATGTCTTCTAATGTACTTACACACGTAGGGGGGAAAGCTTTAGCTAAGACCTATCAAAGCGTGGAAACAAAATTTATGCAATTTAACCCCGTACCAATAAAATTAGAAATAGAATTTAAAAATAATAGTTTTTTAATAAAATGAAATTAAATAAAAAAGCATCGGCAGAGGCAGAGGGAATGCCATTAATTGAAAAGATTCTATGGATATTTATAGCCGCAATATGCGGAATAGGAATGTATTTAATAATAGATAAACTTTCAACAGGAATATGATAAACAAAAAAGCAGAGATTTCCACAAGCATGATTATTGGAATAATAATAGTAGTAATAACTTTCGCAATAATGTCAATTGTTTATTATCAACTAACCACCTCTATAAATCTGGATAGAGAAGCCTGTACAACTTCTGCGATGTTTAGAGGAACACTGCCTAGCGAAAAATTTGGAAGCCTAGCGGGAGCGCAAGACTTAATCTCACTAAAGTGTAAAACTAAAAAAATCTGTGTAACGACTAATAAATTGGCTAAAGGAGAATGTGAACAAGATTTTGGAAGTTTAGAAGGCAAATACTCCACATATAGAATAAGTAAAGAAAAATCTAAAGCAGACCAACAGATTAAAACTCTTTTAGCTAGAGAAATGGCGGACTGCTGGAATATGCTTGGAAGAGGAAATTTTGCAATATTTGGGAGAGAAATGACAACACAGACAAATATAGGAGCAATAGCCGTAATATGCTCAAGAATTCAATTTGATAAAACCATAATAGGGAATGAAGAAGGACAATTGAATATCCAAGAAATATCTGGATTCAATAGATACCTTTTAAGTCATAAGGTCCCAAACTATGAAATATCCTATTGGGACTTCTTAAGAAATTCTTATGATGGAGAAACAATGCAAATCCTAAGCGGACAAATGGTAAAAGGAGAAAATGCAGAAAGTAATGCTTCTACATTCTTAAATGAAAAATTAAGGATAGATGACACTAAAACAATAGTATTTATGGAAATAAGACCAACACTTGCAGGAGCCCTAGTCGGAAGTACGATCGGAGGAACATTAGGCGCAATAGTCGGAGCAAAAACCGGAGCAGGATTATTTACTGGTGCAGCCGGAGGAGCTTACCTAGGATTAGAGATAGGGGATTGGGTACAAGAAGAAGAGTTAAATAATAAAGGACTATTTTTAGATGGAACTTCGGCAGCAGGAATATTTCTAACAACCTATGATCTGAAGGGATTTCAAGAAATTCTCCCCAAAATGAATAAAAAAACCCCATGGTATAAGCCTTGGGATTTTAGTGGGACACCAAGTTTTAAAATAGCCAGCTACGCTTAAAAGTCAAAAAGATATTCCTAGTAAAAAACTTACTGCTCCTAGCACAATTAAATGATATTTAAAGAACTAACAAAATAAATAATAAAAAGATAGCACTAACAACACTTAGATAAATTTATAACATCGCTTAGATAAATTAAACTATGAGAAAAATAAAAAAAGGAGGATTGAATAAATGGGCAGAAATGGGCCTACCAGTTGTAATCTTTCTTGTCTTAAATCTAGCTTTTTTTGTAACTATGCTTTTATTTGTACAAAGAACTTCTTCACATGCACTTGTTTATGAAGAAGCCTATTCAAAAAAAATCGGCCTAATGCTAAACCGTGCGGAAAAAGGAATGCAGTTTGAACTAGATATTACGGATTTAATAAAAATAGCATTAAAAAATGGCGTAACAGCGGAAAATATAAATGAGATAATAAATATAGATACCGATAAGGGATTAGTCACAGTTAGAGCAAAACCAGAAGGAGGTTTTACATTCCCCTATTTCTCAAAAATTAATTTAAAAAACAAAGAAGGGAATCCAAACGATCTGGTAACAACAAAGATTATCCAAACAATTGATAAAGATAAAAAAATAACTGGGGGGAGATATTTTATAAAGATAGAATGAAAAGATTAAATAAAAAAGCAGGAGAAAAAATACTTTCAATTTGGTGGTTTATCTGCCTCATACTTGTTGGAGCCGTAGTTGTTTTAGTTGCAACCACTTATTTTGGCGCTTTTGTAGACACAAGAGATATAGATTCTTCAATGATGTATGAAAAAATAATGGATTGTGTAGTAAAAAATGGATATATTAATCAAGAAATTATAAACATCGATAAGGAAATGATATTTGATTTTTGTAATCTTAATAAAAATAATTTTGAAGAATCTAGCCCATTCTTTTTTAACTTAAGGATCTATAGGGAAGAATTGGAGATAAAATCATTTAAATTTGGAAATAATTATGAACAAGACTGCCTAGCCGCAGCAGGCTATATGGCTAAGAATTATCCCCGTTGTGTCATAGCCAATGAAACAGCAATTTATTTTAATACAACTTCTGCGAAAAAAGAAATCTTAAAGGTTTATTTGATTACTGCATCTAATAATTTCGGCTATAAACTATCTATACAACAAAAGGAGACAAATATAAATGACAAATAAAAAAGCCCAAATAGGACAAACAGTTTCTTGGTTTATTGGATTTTTAGTGATAATCATTATATTGTTCTTATTTCTCTTTATGGGTACAAGTAAAACAGCAATAGATAGAGTCACACAAGGTAAACAAGAAATAACACTTATACAAACAACAGCATATAACCAATCAGAGCAACAAAGGCAAATATTTGTCTTATTTGAAGATGAATATGAAGACAAAACAAATTATGAAATAACTAAAGAAGCTATAGATTCAATAGAGCCTAAAAAAAACTTAGATCCGGATACTGAAGAATACAAAAGGATACAAGAATCTTTAACAGACTACCTATCTAAAAACAAACAATGCTTTCAGCTGTTTATAATAGATGAAGAATTAATAAAAAGAGGCGGCGGTACAGGCGGATGGTATTTTGAACCATTTTATTATTTTACATTTCCAAAAGAAAGCGAACTGGATAAAATTAGAAGATTTGAATATGAAGAAGGTAAAACACATAACGATAAGTACTCTTTCTTCTTTCCAACAAAATCCTTTACACTAATTAAATACTTAGGAGTAAACTGCCCTACAAATTAAAATGAATAAAAAGGCAGATTTAACGGTAGTTGTCTTTGTTTTATTAGTCTTACTACTGTGTGGATTTACAATATTCTCCATAAATTCCAATAAAAATAAAGCCAAGGCAATAATCGGAGGATTTGAAAAGACTGAAGAATGGCTTTTAGAAGAAAAAGATCTAGAATATAGACTAACCAAATTAGGCGAGGAATGTATAGCCGCAAGTTTTGGACCACAAATTAATTATTTGGAATATACTTTGTGGAGATTAGAGCGATCTGGAGAAAATTTTACAAAAATGGTAAATGAATGTTTAAAAGAAAGATCAAAAAATAATAGAGAGGGTGTAGATAGTGAAAAATATCCAAGAATTTATGGTATGTATAGTAGAATCTTTGGAGAAATAGATCTAGAAACAAGATCTACAAAAGAATATTTTTTAATTAATCTAACTAATTTCCCAATAGATTCTCAAAAATATAATCCAGAAATCGTAGCAAACATTTCATTTAATAAAATTGGACTTATACATCCAGAACGATTTGGAGAAATCGTTGGGTGTAAAACAGAAGAATGTATAAAAAAAATAACTAAAGACCTATTTGAAATTGACTTTGAAACAGAGGAAATAGATGAAAAAGAATATATAAAATACCGCCTTACCTCAAAAAAAGAATTTTTGATAGGATCTGAATTCGAAAAAATACAATTTGAATTTCTCACTATAAAGTAAGCTTAAAAAAAATCTTTTAGTCCTTTCTGCTTTTTTTCTTCTTCCAAGACCTTTAATCTCTCCAAACCGTTATTCACTCTTTCCTCTGAAAAACCTTTTTCAAGTAAGATAGTTTTAAGCTTAACAAAATCTATATTTTTAGATACTTGAAAATCAGACTGATTACTCTTATATTCTCTAAACTCCTTAAAAATCTCTTGCCAATTGAAACCCACCTCATATTTATCGGACTTTTCCAAAAATTCAAAAATGGTAACAGGATATTTATGTTTTTGAACAATTTCTAAAGCCCTTTTTTGTCCAATACCTCTAACTCCCCCCGGATTAAAATCAGTACCAACAATTATCCCCAAACAAATTAGCTGATCCAGATCAATTTGTAAATGATCTAAAACACTCTGTAACTCAACGAGTTCTATTTTAGTGTCTATTAATATCCCTGAAGAATTTCTCTTTTTTCTAGAAAGGGTAAGATTTCTAATCAATCTAGGCGTACCATATAGTAAAGAGTCATAATCCTGTGAAGCAGAGGCCCAAACTAATCCCTTTCTAGCTAGATACGATGCTTCTGCCTCGCCCTCATTAATAGATACTACAACCGAAATGCCCATAGCCTCTAAAAACATCTTACTTTCTGAGATAATCCCCGAATCTACTTTCACGGTCTGTTGAGAATAACGTCTCATGGCACCAATATCTCCAGATTCTTTAGCTTCATCATATCGCTCCTGTGCAACCATCTTTCTTTCCTTCCTCATATCTAACTCTTTTCTCTTTAAATCGGATGGAACACCATCAAAAACATAAATAGGTCTTATACCTTCCTCTAAAAGAGCAAGATTACGATAAAATAGGCCTGAAAAATGGGAAGTGATATTTCCAGAACCATCCATTAAAGGAGTACCGTCTGATTGTCGGATGGTAGTTAAAAACTGATAAAGTGTGTTCATTGCATCCACTGCAATAACTTTTCCATTCATTTGCGTAAAATCAATTTCCTTTCTAGGAATAATCTCTGAAATTTGAACTCCCATAAAAGATAAAAGTCAAACAACTTAATAAATCTTGTGAACCCTAGATTTAAATATAAAGACAGACTAACAAACCCATGAAAGGGTTTATTGTTTATAGAAGCTACGAGGAAATTCAAGAAAAAGGATATATTGTGTTATATGGTAGGCAAGAAAATGGGAAAAGCTTCGCTACCATGAATGAGTTCTATCCCTACTTTTTTATACAAGAAGAAGACAAAAAAATAATAGATAAAATAGACCCAAATAAAGAAGTTTTAATTGAAAAAACAAAACTTAGTACATTCCAAGATAAAAGGGTTATAAAACTGATATTCAAAAATCAAAAACACCTGCTAGAATTCGCAAAAGAAATAAATGAATTCAAAATCCCCACCTATGAACAAGATTTAAAACCAACGACTAGGTTTATAATAGACAACGAGATAAAAGACTATATAGAAATAGAAGGAGATTCTGAAAATAAAGAAAAGATTGGTATTTTTTATCTAAATCCAAAGATAACGGCCTGTACAGGTACAGCAAAATTAAAGATTGCTTCCATAGACATAGAATCTAGTAAAGACAGTAAGAAATTATTTTGTATTGGAGTATATAGTGAAAATGATAAAAAAGTCTTTATGATCACAAAAAATAAAATACCTGGCGTAACGGACTGTAAAAACGAAAGAGATTGTCTAGAAATGTTTAAAGAGTATATAAATGAATTAGACCCAGATATTATTACCGGATGGAATGTAATAAACTTTGACTTTGAATATCTAAAAAGACTCTTCAAAGAAAACAACATTCTTTTTGATATAGGGAGAAACAATAAGGAACCAAGAATAAAATTGGAAAAAGATTTCCTTAAAAAATCCACAATGGATATTCCTGGAAGATTAGTTTTAGATGGTTTAAACCTAATAAGAGACCCATTTATAAAAGAAGCTCCTTCGATTAAAAATATTAGATTTGAATCCTACACACTCGAAAGAGTAGCACAGCAAATCTTAAAAGAAAGTAAATTAATTACCGGAAAACAAAGACATGAGGAGATAGAAAAACTATACAGAGGAAATTCGAAAGAGCAACAAAAGCTTGCAGAATATAATCTTCAAGACTGTAAATTAGTTTATGACATCCTAAAAAAGACAAAAATAATAGAACTCTCCATGGAAAGAGCTAGTTTAACTGGAATGCAATTGGATAGACTAACTGCTTCAATAGCTAGTTTTGACTCACTTTATATAAGAAAAGCAAGAAAAAGAAATCTTGTTTCTGGATCCAACTTCTTTAAGAATAAATCAGAAAAAATCAAAGGAGGATTTGTCATGACTCCTAAACCAGGAATATACCACAATGTTTTAGTTTTAGATTTTAAATCACTATACCCTTCAATAATAAAAACATTTAATATTGACCCGGCAAGTTTTATTGAAAAATCAGAAAAAGGATGTATAACTTCGCCAAACAAAGCATACTTCAAAAATCAAGAGGGAATTCTCCCAGAGATAATCGAAGAGTTGCATCAGGCTAGAGAGAAAGCAAAACTAGAGAAAAGAGAACTATCAAGCTATGCAATCAAAATTATTATGAATAGTTTCTTTGGAGTTTTAGCAAGTCCAAATTCTAGATATTTTGATCTAAAAATTGGAAATGCCATAACTAATTTCGGACAAGAAATAATTAAATTAACTTCTAAAAAAATAAAAGAAGAAAAATTGGAAGTAATCTATGGCGATACGGATTCCATTTTTATATCGACGGGATTATCTAAAGAAAAGGCGGAATTGCTGGGCAGAGGACTACCAATAGAAATAAACAAATTTTACGAGAAATATGTTAAAAAAGATTTCAATAGGAAGTCATTTTTAGAATTAGAATTTGATAAGTTATATCTATCCCTAATCATACCCCGAACAAGAGATATAGAGAATGATGCCGGTGCAAAGAAACGATATGCAGGCCTAATTGAAAAAAATGGAGAAGAAATACTAAACATTGTAGGATTAGAAGCGATTAGAGGAGATTGGACAGAAGCCGCACAAGATTTTCAAAAAGAACTCTTAATGAAAGTTTTCAAAAAAGAAGATATAATCAAATTTATAAGAGATTTTATAGAATCTGTCAAAAAAGGAGAATTAGATAAAAAATTGATCTATAGAAAATCAATAAGAAAAGAATTAAAAGAATACACTAAAACAACACCTCCTCATGTTAAGGCTGCAAGAAAATTAGACAGTTTAGATGGAAACATAATAGAATATTATATAACCTTGGAAGGACCTGAACCACTGCAAAAACTAAAAAATAAGTTGGACTATGATCACTATATAGAAAAGCAAATTCAACCGATTGCAAAAACAATACTAGAAACATTAGAAATAGAACCTGAAAGGGTTTTTTCAAAGACAAGACAAGAAAAATTATTCTAAAAAGGCTAGAAAAACTTAAATAGGTTCCATAAATAAATAAATAATAAAAGAGAAAATGTCAAACAAATCAAAAGGTTCTAAAGCTGAAAGAGAATTATTCAAGATGTTTATAGATAATAACTATAGAGCCGTTAGAGTGGCAGGTTCTGGTACAATGGAGAATGCTGATTGTGACCTATTAGCAGGTAAAATTGGTAAAAAATATGCTATCGAAGCAAAATCAACAAAGAGCCCAAATAAATATATTTCTAAAGAGCAGGTAGAGAACTTTTTGATATTCTCAGAAATATTTGAATTAACACCCGTAATAGCCATAAGATATAATCGTGAAGGATGGTTCTTTATCTCCCCAAGCCAATTAGAAGATGCTGGTAAAAGTCTAGTAATTAGTTTAAAAACAGCTAAAGAAATAGGTAAAAGGTTTTCGCAATTCTTTGATTAAAAAATACTTAAGATAAAGTTTCAAGTAAATAATATAATAGAAAATACACAGAGTGGTAGAAACTAAACTGCACCCTATTAAAAAAAACTAAATTTATATGTAACTAAAAATAACAGAAAACATTATAAAGCTAAATAAACAAAGGAAAATAGAAAGATGGATAGAAAAGTTATCTACGAAATAAAGAAAATGCAATAGATGCATTTTAGATATATTAATTCGTACTACTTTTCTTACAATATAATATGGCAGATAAAAAAATACAAGCAATAATGATTGTAGAAGTAGCCGGAAGACCCGCAGGATATGTCAAAGAAGGATTAGAAACACACTTACTGAGACTAGACCAAATGCCCGATGTTGAAGTGATATCTAAAAGTCTATCCGAACCAAAGAGAATAGAACATCAAGAAGAAGCTTATGTTTGTTTTGCAGAGATTGAATTTAGAATCTCTACACTACAAAGATTAATGGACCTAGTATTTGATTTTATGCCCTCATCTATAGAAATAATTGAACCTGGAAGAGTAGAATTAGACTCACAAGAAGCAACAATGCTAATAAATAATTTAGCTGGCAGATTACACCGATATGACGAAATTGCAAAAATCGCACAATTTAAGATAAAACAACTCTCTGAAAAATTAAATGCAATCCAAACTCAATCAAAGCAAGTAGTTGAAGAAAAAGAGAAACCAAAAAAATTAGCTAAGAAAACAAAAAAGAAAACTAAAACTTAGGGCTTACCTTAACTTCCTTAAATTTCTTATATATAAAATAACCAGCCACCCCTACCGCAAGGATAGCTAAAATACTTATAACGTAATTCTTCTTTGGTGAAGGGTATAACTCTTCAGGGCTTACACAATTTCCACCCACACAGCACCATCCGCCCAAAAAGCGAATATTGCCCCCAACACATTCCCAATTATCTTCACAAATCTCTCCCCCCAAATCTACACAACTATTGTTTGAATTAGAAGACTGATAAAAATCCCCAAAAGACTCTTCATCTTCTAAGACATAAAAAACTAAAGGAACATTTAAAGAAGTTTTATTAAATGAAAAAGTTAAATTTCCGCTAAACACTCCTTCATTATCCGATAAAAAATGAAAATTAAACTCCTTCACCTCAGAGGGTTCAAGTTCAAATGTCTTATTAAAATTTATTTTCTTTAAATTTGAAGAAATATTAATATTGATAGAGCCATTTAATAAGTTAACAAGAGGGATGTTAAACGAAAAGGTTTGATTTTTTGTGAGATTGGCCTCAATAGATAATCTAGATACATTAAAAGAATCTTTATACATTTCGGATAAAGAAAGATTAGTATGATTTGTTAGGTTTACATTAGAATAATTTAAATCAGAAGAAGTTTGATTAGTATAATTTAGATAAATAACCGGGATAGAGAACTCCCGATAGCTAGAAACCTCTAAGTAAAAGAACTCCTCTTCTGGTTTGATAGATCTTCGTATAGATTCTTGCGATTTAACCTCGCTACTATTTCCCTGAAATCTAACACTTAAATTTTCTAGACCCATATTAGTTAAAAAAATAGATAAATTTGACCCAAAAACTATACCTGGCCGTAAAGTTAAAACTGGCCCTGTTGCAGACCGGATCTCAACAGTATGATTTATAGAACCTTCAACTAAGGTATTATTAGAGTAAAACAAAAAACTATCAACAACCAAACTAAAATTGCCAAATTTAGGAAATATTACATAAAAAAAAGTTAAATTATTAGAACTAAAAACATCTTTTTCAAAAAATACCTCTCTTCGATCTTCAAAAATTTTAAAATTATCTTTATTCAAATTAGTCTTTAAATCCAATTCTAATTGTGCAACAAAAGTCTCTCCGGCTTGTAACTCCTCGTTTAATTCTTCCAAAAGTAAAGTAGTAGAACTAGCAAAGCTAAATGAAACCATTAAAAAGATAAGTATCAACCACTTTAATCCCATCAAAATAATAGAAATACAAGTTTAATAAATCTATGGATAAACTTACTTGCTCATCTGTTTTAATCTATCCAATGTATTCTGTGCAGAAGGATTACCTGCTGGCCTTACTCCACTACCCTGGGGAGGCATAGGTCTCCTAGATGAGGGCATAGGTCTTCCAGCCATAGAAACAGGACGGGTTAAGGGAGGAAATCCAGGTCTTGAGGAACTAGGACTAAATGGAGGCCTCTGAATAGAAGCATTAGATGACTCGCCACCTTTTTTCTTATAAATATAAACTTTTATCCTATCTCTGAATACTATTGCTAAAACAATTAGAAGGATTAAAATTCCAATCAAAAACCAGATCCAAAGAGGAATCCCGCTACTAGGTTCCTCAGGTTTTCTCGCACAACAAACCTCTGAACCAGAACCACAAGAATAAGAGACTTCTTCTTGACTAGCTAAACAACTACTCCTACAAGTATAAGTTGAATCCTCTTCCTCACAAGCATTGGTGGTAATAACCGGATCAATACACTCACCCAAACAACAATCACCTTCCAAGGAAATTCTGGATGTGCTTGAACAATCTTTGCCACTAGAACATATTTCACCTAATAGATTAGAACAACTCTGTAAGGTATTCTTACTACAACAAACCTGAGAAAATCCACTACATGCATAATTTCTTAATGTTTCTCCTCCAACTGCACTACATGCAGATTGAGAGTCGCAAAAATAATTTCCTTGAGCACAGGTAGTAGCAGGAGTAATTACAATATTTGAATCAGTCTGAGCAGTTCTCTGCTCAAGTGCCCATAAAACAAAAGCAGTATCTCTAATATTTCTAGAATTCCAACAACCAAGGGCATCTTGTTTTGTATTCCATAGCCAATCTCTTGCATTAGTTATTTGTTTTTGATTATTCTGCTTTCCAAAAGCAAGTAAAGCTAATGCCGTGTCATAAACTTCCCCATAAACTGTATTTGGAGCTTCCCAAAAGGTCTCACTTTTTTGTTGTTGAATTAGTTTAGTACCATATAATGTAGACCAATCCAATACCAAGTAGTTTAATGCTGCTGGGAGATACATCAAATTAGAATCTTCTGCAGAAATTAAATAAGGAACATAAGGTTTAATGTCTAATCCAAGATTCTTTAGGGCTAATGCTGCCCAGGCAGTATCCTCAAAATTACAACCAGTACTCGATCCAAAACATTTCGAATTGACTCTTAACTTCACAGGTTGATTCGCGGCAGTCTTGGCAGTTTCAGATAAAACATTTAAAATAGGAGAATTAAAACTTTTATAGTGCCATCCGGAAAAAAATTCCTTATCGCAACTCAAAACAAACTCAGTATCGAAACAATTTTCACTTAATCTAAGCCAATAGTCAGACTGAGCAAAACTAAAACAATTCCCAATATTCCCACTAAGTTTTTTATTTTCTTTAGCAATTAAACTATAATCTCCACCATTGTAAGTCAATTTGCAAGTAGTATCTCCAACCGAATCCTGTTGTAAAAACCATTCAACATCACTAGAACTTTTATTTTGGCTTTTTAACCAATCTGCCGACTTGGTGGTATTTTTACCTACATGATCCAAAGCCAAAATAGCCCAAGCAGTTTCTTTTATACCACAATTATTATTATCTCCAAAACAACCTTCAGATTTATTCTTCTTTAAAAGTTCATTTACACATGCACCAGTATTGTTTGGAGAAGCAAGAATAGAAAAAGCCAATTCTTGAACCGTTTTAGCCCCAGAACAATCAGATTTCAATTCACCAACCAAACAGGAAAATGCCCTATCCACGTTAGTCAAATTTGCAACAGCTAAAGAACTACAAGACTGATTTAAAATAAAATTGCCACCGGTACAACCAGAAGGAGTTGAATTAATTACAGACCTTGTTTGAACACCCGAACTACAAGCCCCCCATTCAGAATAAGTAAAACTAGTACAATTTTCAGCAAGTGCAGAAGAAGAAATTACAACTAAACTAAATAGAAATACAATCAATAAACCTAAGTTATTAATGCTCTTTTTTTTCTCCATCGATTTTATATGATTTGATCATTTATTAATCTTTCCTTTGATTAATTTTGATTTTTGCTTAAATACCTCTCTAACTGTAAAATTAATAGGGTTTTTAAAACCTTCAGTTTTAAGTAGAATACCTAATTCCTTATAGACAGGTTTATCATAATTTGGTGGCAACCGTTTATTTTTTAATGCCCACTCAATTTGAGCTCTAATGTAACCCTCCTTTAAAGGTACATAATTTTTCTTATTCCAAGTGTCAATTTTTTCCTCAATATAATCTTTAGGTAAATTCAAAAAAGAAAAGAAAGAAACAAGAATGCCTAAAGCCCTTTTACGACCATCCGATTTTATTCCATCAAGAATTTTTAAAATAGTTGGAGGAAACATATTATCTGTAATTTTAACACCGGATAAGTCTATCTCGCCCCCATCATATTTTTTAGTTTTTTCTTGTTTTTTTTCAACCCAGTCTAAAGAATTCAAAAGGAGTTTTCTAGCTTCTTCCTTTTCCGAAAGAGGATAAAAAGATCTTATTTTTATTTTCAAAGGGTCTGCATCCGAAGGAACAAAATCCTTAATCTCTTCAGGAATCAAAACAGCCGAACAAAGAGCGGTTTTTTCATGTAAGGAATAGGGGGCTCGGAATAAATGTCTCGGTGCCACAAGAATGATATCTACGGAATCGATCAAAGAAGAAGTTTTCAATTTTTTTTCAAAGTTTTTAGGACTCTTTTTCGAATTGTCCTTGTTATTTGCAAAGAAAGCCGGCTCTTCCTTAACCTTCAACATAGCAGAGTTACATACATTACATCTCATAATCTTTCTTTTAGACTTTACAGGAACCATGGAAACCATATGACTATGACAGTGGCTACATTCATATTCGGTAATATTATCTTGTATAGCAATTTCTCCTGTAGGAGTATAAATCATTTCAAATTCAACTTTCTCATTGGGCTTGGTCATTCTTAATATTTCTTCATTTAATTTATCCTGAATTAATGAATCAATATAACCTGCAATAGCCCTGGGCCAATCTGGAAACATCTCCCGCGTTTTGATACCATTTACCTCTTCTGGAAAAGAACTCCAAGGAACAATTAAATGGAATCCCTTAGAACCCGAAAATTTTATTCCAAAATTTTTAACTCCATTATATTTTAAAGCTTTTATAATTAAATCTGCTGCAATCTTAGAATAATCTAAATATTTAGAATCAATATCAATAAGGAAGTCCCATCCAGATCTAATCTCATTATATTGACCAGGAGTCATATTTGTATCTATCTTTAGAGGATCGGTCCAAATTTCTTCAGAACAATGAAAACTGGTAGCTCCCTTCTTTGCCAAGCTTACAAGATCGGAAGGATAGTCTAAAACATCCGGCCGTTTACCAAAGAACTCCATATTGAAATTTGGAACAGTCTCCCGATGATTACAAAACTTAAATATTTCTTCCTGAATATCTTTTCTAGAGTAGTAAGATAAGGCGATTAGATTTATTTTTCTTTCTTTCTTTTCTTCCATGAGTCAAACAAAGAGAAGGTCTTTAAATAAATTTGTTTAGCTGAGATTAGCACAACAATACTTATAAATACCTAAGAGTTTAAAACGGATATATAAAAAACAACAAAATGCTAACAAAATTAGATAACCCAAAAAGATTGATTGATGCAGTGTCCATCATTTCAGAACTAGTAACCGAAGTAAGATTAAAATTCTTAGAAGATGGCCTTTCGTTAGTAGCTGTAGACCCTGCAAATGTAGCTATGGTTATATTTAAAATGCCTAAACAAACATTTTCACAATACGAATCTACAAATGAAGTCTTAGGAATAAATCTAGAAGACTTTAAAAAAATTCTTAAAAGAACATCTACCGCTTCTTCAGTAGTATTTGAATCAGAAGACAATCAGTTAAAAATCTCTATACTAGATAAATCCAAAAGAACATTCATATTATCCCTAATAGATATAAATTCTGAAGAAAAAAATGAACCCAACTTGGACTTTGCATGTAACATTGAAATGGATTCTACAGATTTTACTCAAACAATAGAAGATTGTTTTGTTGTAGCTGATTCTTGCGCATTAACATCACAAGAAAATCAATTTATAATAGAAGCAAGAGGGAACATTAATTCTGCAAAAAATGAGTTTTCTTCAGACGTTATTTCCATAAAAGGTAGTGGTAAAGCTAGATACTCGCTAGAGTACTTAATGAAATTTGTAAAGGCTTCAAAAATCTCAGATAAAGTCAAAATAAAGTTCTCGGATAATTACCCTCTAAAATTAGAATTTGCAGGGGATCAGTTAGGCGTAGCATTTATTCTAGCACCAAGAGTAGAAAACGATTAGATCTTAGCAAGATTTTTAAATAAAAGATCCTAGGAATAATTATGAAAGATAAAACTAACCAACTTACTAAAAGAATAGAAGAAATTTTAATAAAGACCGGAATAGAAATAGCAAAAAAAGATGAAGGAGCACTTTTTATAGTCTCAGATAAGTGTAAATATAGTAAGTTACTAAAACAAAAAATTGAAAAATTCTCCATATTTGAAAAAGGTGCACAAAAATTACTTCTTTCGATTGCAATGATTGATGGAGCCGTTATAATAGATCCAGCGGGAATTGTAATCCAATATGGTGCAAAAATAGAATCCAAACATACACTGAAAGGGTATGGGACAAGACATTCTGCAGCATATTCTGCTTCAAAAATCAAAGATAGTCTAGTAATATTAGTATCTCAAGAAGAGAAGAAAATAAAAATATTTAAGGACGGTAAGATAACTGTACAGATCGATGCATTACAAAAAGGAGTAGAAGAACAAGTCTCTAAAGCAAACCAATTACTAGAAAGTATTGGAATTGGAACACTTTCAACAATAGGCGTATCCGCCCTAGCACCAACACTAGGAATTGCAGTTCTGCCAGGAATTATCCTATTTGGAACACCCTACTATCTATTTAAAAAATACCTTACAAAATAACTTCTAATCAAAAGAGTTTTAAACATTCGCTCATTAAAATAAATATGAAAGAACATTCTCTTAAACCATATGAAACAGATTCCTCCCAGCTTAATGGAACAACTCAAAAAGTTCTACAACCTAAGACCTTAGCAGAATTACAAGGGATTATAAAAAAAAGCAAGAGCCTAACAATAAGAGGCGGAGGAACAGGGCTTGCAGGAGGTGCGATTCCCCAAGAAAATGATTTATTAGATCTCTCCAAACTAGATAAGATAACCGAATTTAATCTAAATAAAAAGATAATTATTGTTGAAGCAGGATTAATCTTAGATGATCTACAAGACTTTTTATTTAAATATAACCTAGAATTTCCAATAAATCCTTCCTCACATGCTATCTGTACTATTGGGGGGATGATTTCAACTAATGCTGTTGGAAGCCGAGCATTAAAATATGGAAGAACATCCGAATGGGTACTTTGGTTAGAAGTAGTAAACTCAAAAGGAGCAGTAGAACAAAAAAATAAATCAGAAATAATGGATTTTTCAGGAATGGAAGGAATAACGGGGGTAATTACTAAAGCTTGTTTAAAACTTACCGAGAAAAAAACAAGAATTCCAGAGATACTAGAATTTCAAGAACTAGAAGAAGTTATAAGTACAGTTAAAAAACTTAAACAAGAGCCAGATGTGACTATTATTGAATTCATGGATAAACCAGTTTCTAAAATGGTCGGATTAAAAGAAACCTACCACCTATTCGTAGAAAAAGAAACAATAAATAAAATTCTAACGAACTCAAAAGAAATTTATCAGATAAGAGACAAGATATACCCGCAACTAGCAGGAGCAGGATTTAATAGGATAGAAGATCCAAAAATTATGCTAGATAAAATTGATACCCTAATCCAATGGCTAGAAGATAGAAAAATTCCCACATATGGTCATATCTCCGTAGGAATATTACACCCATGTTTTTCAAAACAACAAGAAAAGTATATCCCGGAGATGATGAAATTAGTAAAGAGATTGAGTGGACAAATAACAGGAGAACATGGGATAGGATTATTAAAAAAAGAATTTATAGATCCAAATGATAAAAAACTCCTGATAAACATAAAGAAAAGATTAGATCCACAAAATAAATTTAATCCGGGAAAAGTCCTATAATGGTTAAAATAACATCTAAACAAGCAGGAGAATTTTTAGAAAAAATAAATGAAAAGGATAAAATTGCCATTTTTACACACAAAGATCTAGACGGATTCGCAGCAGGAAGCTTACTATATAATTTCGGTATAATAAAAAAAGCAAAAATCGAAGTTTTTATTATAGATTATGGAGTTAATAGTATCAGTGAATATGATTTAAAAAGTTTTAATAAGATTATCCTATCAGATTTGCCCCCTATGGCAGTTTCAAAAGATTTGTCAAAATTAAAAGATAAAAAAATACTCTACACAGATCACCACCAAGAAGATGAGAGTAGCCCGATAGCCGAATTTATATTAGAATTGAGAACTAAAAAAGAAGAATATATTCCCTCTAGCAGAACGTGTTATGAACTTACAGAAAAAGAAAACCAAAAATTAAAATGGTTAGGGGTTCTAGGAACTCTTTCAGATATGGGACAACTCTACAAAGAGAATATGGAGTTTTTAACCAAATTCTACAAAGAAAACAACACAAACTATCAAGAGACTTTTGAGTTTACCAAGTTATTAAATGATGTAATCGTTTTCTTCTCCGCAAGCATAGATTCGTTCTACAAGATTGCCAAACTAAAAAAAATCACAGACATTTATCAACTTGAAGAATATTATAAGCCAGTAGAAGAAGAATTCTCCAGATTGGAAGAAGAATTTGAAAAAAAGAAAGAAAAGATAAGTGAAATTAATTATTTTTATTTGGAATCTAAATTTAAGCTTCTAAAGTCTCCTTTTATAACCGGATTATCAGAAAAAGAACCAAACAAGATATATATAATCTCAACTCCAAAAAAAGAAAACTTAATTAGTATCTCTGGAAGAAATCAAGCTAAAAAATATAACGTCTTAAAAATAATGCAAGATTGTCTAAATGGATTAAAAGATGGAATGGCCGGCGGGCACATATCTGCTGCTGGCGGACAAATCAACAAATCAGACCTGGAAAAGTTCAAAAATAATTTAAAAAATTACAGCTTAGAAAATGCAAAAATATGAAAAAAGAAAAAACAACAAAACAACAAAGAATAGAAAGTTCTAATGCATTAGAAGAAGCTTCAGCAATATTAGAAAAGTGTATAAAATGCGGACTATGTAAAAGTCTTTGTCCAGTCTTTAAAATCTTAAAAGAGGAAGAAATATCCCCCAGAGGTCACTCAATTCTTCTACTAAACAAGATTGTTCAAGAGAGGATATTTGAATGTAATCTTTGTAAGGCTTGTGAGAAAAAATGCCCACTTAATCTAAAAATTTGTGAGGCTATCCTAAAAGCCCGAGAAGCTGTAACCCTACAAGAAAAAAACATAAAAACTAACCAGGAAATGATAGAAAATGTAAGAAAAACAGGAAACCCTTTTGGAGGCAAAAAACCAGAAGGAGACAAATTGTATTGTTGTTAAAAAGATTTATCTCAATAATGTTTAAAAACTTAGTTTTTCTCTTAATTCTATGAAAAAGAGTCAACTAGCATTTATCTTGTTAATTATTTTAATTAGCACTGCTTCGGCAACTATAACGATCTCCTCACCAGCGAGTATATACAACCTAGGAGATACAATTTACACTACACTGACAATCAACCCGTCGGTTGTAGAAGGCAACTTTGAATTGAATCTTATCTGTGGAGAATATTCCGAAACATTCTATAAAATTTCACCCGCAGAGAGTGCATTTACAGCAAATCAAGAAACAAAAATAAACCATAAGATAATATTAAGCAAAGAATATATAGGGAATCTTACAGGAGAATGTCAATTAGCTGCCAACCTAGGCAATATAATTGCACATAGTGAAAAATTTAGAATAAGCTCTGATATAAACGTTCAAGCAAGTTTAGATAAAGAGTTCTACGATCCTGGAGAAGCAATCGTATTGGAAATAGATGCAATAAAATCAAACGGACAAAAATTAGAAGGATTTGTAAAAGCTACAGGAATAATTGAATTTGAAAAACAGATACTCGATGGAACAATCAAAGAAATATTCGTAACGGAAAATAATTTAGAAGCAGGTGAGTATTCTCTAACAATCCAAGCATTTGATAAAGATAAAAATGGGGAAATACTTAACTCCAAAACAACCACCTTAAATTTTAAAATAAATCAAATTGCTTATTCTGTACCGCTAACAATACCTTCATTAGAGATAAACCCTGGAAAACCTTTTGAGTTTCAAGCAACTTTATTTGATCAATCCGGTAAAAATATGCAAGGAAGAATCTCAATAGAATTTATGTCGCCCCTAAGAGAAAAAATCAACTTGGCTGTAGACTCTGGGAGTACAGGAATAATTAACATTCCAACTAATGCTACAGCAGGTAACTGGAAACTATACTCATTGTATGGTAGACTAATAGAAGAAAGAAATATAAAAGTTAATGAAATACCCCTACTAAATTATAGTTTCTTAGAAGATTCTTCCGTATTGGTTATAAAAAATATTGGTAACGGTGATTTTGTAGGAGATATAAATATAACTATTGGACAAGAACCAAGAAATCTTTCACTTAATATAAAACAGGGTGAAGAGAGAAAATTTACTCTTTCTGCCCCAACAGGAGAACATGACATTAGAATAGAAGGAGGAAATAACGGATTAGAAAAGAGACTTCTTTTGACGGGAAATGCGATTTCTATAGAGGACTATGGAAAATTCCTTCTATTTTCCGGCTATCCCTTTGTTTGGTCAATTATCATTACATTAATAATCCTGTTAGGGATAGTAGGATTCTTTAGATATAATAGAAAAACATTCGGATTGAATAGTAGAGTAAAATCAAAAATAGAAAACTTGAGGAATATGAAAAGTGATTCCAGAGGTAGGAATATATTAGACCAAGAAAAAAGAGCTAAACTAAACAATGCACAGGCTTCTACAGTAATCAACGGCCTACGAGAACCATCCACGATAGTAACAGTTAGAATAAAAAACGAACTTAAACCATTTATTAAAAATAATGTAGAAAAAATAATCAAAGAAATAGGAGAAAAACATAACGCTGCAATGGATTTCAAGGAAAGAGATATATTTATGATATTCTCATCAAGAAAAACAAAAACCTATAAAAATGAGTATAGTGCGATAAAAATGGGCTTAGAGATTAATACCTTGCTTCAAGAATCTAATCGAAAATATAGCGACAAGATTGAATTTGGAATAGGTATAAACTCAGGAGACTTAATCACCTCAATAGAAAAAGGCAGTTTGAAATATACGGGTCTTGGAACTACGATTCCATTTTCTAGGAAACTCGCAGAGATGTCTAAACAAGAAGTAATAATATCAGAAAAAGTAAAAAGTAAACTATTAAGAGAAGTTAGAACTGAAAAAATAGAAATAATGGGAAATACGTATTATAAAGTTCTAAGAGTATCAGAAAGAGAAGATAACCAAAACAAGTTAAAAGACTTATTAAAAAGAACACATATGCAAGAAGAATAAAAATTTTAATAAATTAATTTAGTATTCCAAATCAAACTCACCAAACTCTTTCTTTAAAACATCTAGAGAAACAAGATTGATTGATGTTTTTTTGTTTTTTTGATCAACTAAATTTTTATTTAACTCTTCGAGATTAGACAAAACTAAAGAATTGTTTGAAACAACAAAGATTTTCTCTTTTTCAACTACAAAAGTTTTTTTCAAGAAAAAGACTTCTGCTTGCCTATCGCTCGTTTTTATTAAAAATCTGGTCCGATCTAAAGAAAGCATTTCACATCTTTGATTATGCTCTATTAAAGTATTTACAATTTCTGCTCCCAATTTTCTTGCTTGATCAACTTCATTTATCTCCTTGCCACTCATCAGATCTAACTTTTTCTTTTTATCTTGATCTTTTTTAGAAGATTTCTTATTTTTTTGTTCCAATACTTCTTTTTTGACTCTAGAAATAAACTCCAAATGTTCTAAGAACTTTCTAGGAAATTTTCCAGTTTTAACTAACTGTCTCTCAAATTCAAATAAAATTGCCTTTTCTTCTTTCTTTCCAAGTAATGCTCCGACCATACCAAAAGATTCATCATATACCTTAGCAATAGAATTTTCCCTAACCCGATTTTCTATTTGTTTTCTAAGCTCTTTTAATCGTTTTATATAATCAACCGAACTTTTGTACAACTTATCTAATTCTATGCCGCTAATCTTTTTAATTTTTCCGTGTTCATAACCCTTAAAATATTTTATAACCACTTCATATAATACATCTGCGTACTTCTGCTCAATTAACTTCTCTTTCTTAACAAAGGTTTCCTCAAAAAGTGCAACAGTTTCCTTATGTGTAGGGGGTGCAAGCCCATAAAGCATTAAAACACCCTGTGTGGGTGTTAAAACTCCCCAATAAATATCCATCATAACAATATCTATCAAACGCCTTTCAATATTCTCAGCCATTTTATCTCCGGCAGACATAAACATATCCAATGCTTCCGGGCTAGGTTTTATTTTACCCATCCTTAAGAGTTGTTTCCAAGGTAAAAAAGCTCCACGATCATATAAGGGAATACCATCTCTAATGAATGTAAACATAACTGGGTGGGCGTCTTTGACTGCTTCCCAAAACTCAGTTAAAAGATATGTCTGAACATTTAAAATATTTTTCACACCTGCTAGAGCTGTTGCTTCTTGAATATATTGAAAAATAATAGATCTTAACTTCTCTTTAAGTTCTAAACGTGGCATTCGTTTAACATCTGTATCATCTATAACTACAAAGATATCTACATCAGAGGTAGGTTTAGCCTCTCCCCTAGCCAAAGACCCTCCAAAAACATAACTAGTTACATACTTTTCAAATTTCTTTAAAACTAGCGACTTATGAATCTGTGCAACTCTAATTCCCCCCAATATTCCTTTATCCAATATGGGATAGGACATAGCCAGAGCCTCAGCAATATCAAACTTAGAGTCTAGACAAAGATTCCACATATCTACCGGAGTCATCAAATGGACCCAAATTTTTTCATCTAATTGTTTTCCGATTTTTATTAATTCTAATTTTATCTTTTGTAATTCCTTAAATTTATCTTCGGGAATTAGTGTCAAAACGTGAATTAACTCTCTTTTAGAGTCTTCTTCAGAAATCTCATATTCTTCCTCTATTTTTTTATTTGCCTGTTGAGGAATCAAACCAATAGCTTCGATAAATTTAAACTTTTTAATAGATTCTTTTTTAAACTTCTCTAAGTTTTCTTTAATCTTATCCATCTTTTTTTGCATTTCGCTTTCTAATGGATTTGAAATTGGAAGAGTACCTAGTTTAGATTTAGGAACGTAAGTATTAGAAATATTTTGTTCAACAGAACTACCCTCTTTTTTCCTCTTCTGTTCTTCTGAAACCATATACTTGTTAAAGTATATGCCTTTATAAAGTTTAGGAATGGGCCCAGCAGGAATCGAACCTGCGCCATCTCGGTGTAAACGAGAGAGTCTACCATTAGCTTATGAGCCCAATATATTTACCTACAATTCTTGCTTTTTAAAGTTTGACTTTAAATAATACTATGCAAATAGGGTAAAATTAGCTCTGAAAATTATCACTAAATACATTCTTATCCCTATGTTTGTTTAAAGCTGATTGATATTGCTCCCTATAGTTCTTAAAAACATTAGGATCTAAACTGACAGCCGGACCAAGCGTATGGACTAGTTCATAAGCAATCGCATGCAAAGAAGGAGCGTAACCGCCTTTTTGCTTTAAACTAAACAAAGTATCTTTTATTGCTTCTTCTACTTCTTTTTTACATCGATCAGAAGACCTAAGTAGCCCACTAAACAAAGAAGATTTATCTTCCAAGGTGGGCTTTCGACCACTAGAATACTTCTCATCAAACCACGATTGGACAAAATTTCTAGACAGGATAATTAATAACTTCCAGAGTTTATAAAAATTATGCTGATTAAACAAATTAATAAAAAGTTAGTCTTTTAAACCCTAGTTAGATTATAACTATAAGCGTGGATGGTTAAATGGTAGAATACGACCTTGCCAAGGTTGTGACCCGGGTTCGATTCCCGGTCCGCGCATTTTGACATAAAACCTGTCCAACAATTAGATTTATAAACCAATTTTTCAAGACATTATTATGGCAAACGCAAGAATCATACAGTTTAGACGAGGAAGAAGAACTGTTCACGAAAGACATATGCTTATAGAAATAGAAGGAATTGACTCAAAAGAAAAAGCAGCGAATTATGTAGGTAAAAAAGTTGAATGGACTTCTCCAGGTAAAAAGATAATTTCAGGAATGATAGCTGCACCACATGGAAGAAAAGGCGTAGTAAGAGCAATATTTGAGATGGGTCTCCCAGGACAATCTATAAGCACCCCTGTTAAAATTTTAGGAGATAAAAATTAATGGCAACGAGAAAAGCAAGCTGTTACTCTAAGATGAGATCATTACCATTTACTAGGAAAAGTAAAAAACAAAAACTTTCTTATATCAAGGCAGTTCCAAATAGTAAGGTAACAAAATATAGAATGGGCGATATGGCAGGATATAAAGCTGACAAATATAAAACAATACTAACTGTAAAAACAAAAGAATTTGTTCAAATGCGAGACTTAGCATTGGAAGCATCTAGGCAGTACTTAAATAGATTTATCACAGAACAAGCAGGTAAGGAGTTTTATTTAGAATTAAGACCTTATCCGCACCACGTTATTAGAGAAAATAAGATGTTGACTGGAGCAGGAGCAGATAGAATGAGTACAGGTATGGCTCTTTCATTCGGTAGAACAACTGGTAGAGCGGCATTAATCAGAGAAGGTAGCACTCTTTTTATTATAGGCGTTAACGGAACAAAAAACGAACAAGCAGTAAGAAAACTTCTAACATCAGTTAAATCCAGATTACCTTGTAAAATAATGGTTGAAACTGAATATAAAAAATAATTCCTTATTCTCGAAACTTTTTAAAAACATCAAATAGAATTATAGAAACCATAACTATGAAAACAGGTACAGATAACAGGTTATAATTTAAAGCCAAAGATAAATCCCCCTTAATTAAAGAAGAGACCCCGCGAGTAATACCAATAGAAGGACAATAGTCTTTTAGGATCTTTGCACAGATGGATAGCTTAGGATAACTTTCTAGAACATATAGAGGTACTAAGTATAAATAAACCAGAATAAAAGAAAGAGTATAAGGCCGATACTTAGAATCAAGACTAATTACTTTTACTAATTCTTTAAATATTTTTCTAGAATCTATTCGATCCATTGTATGCCTTCAAAAGGATGTTTTGTAGCAATTAATATCAAATCGATAAGCCACCAAATACCGCATCCACCAAAGGTTATTAATTTCAAAATTCCAAGACCAACATGACCCATTAGAAATCTATCTACGCCTATTGAACCAAAAAGAACAGACATAATAAGTGCCAATGTCCAATTTACTTTTTTAACCATAAATTATTTAGTATAATCCAATTTATAAATGTATCTTCAAGCAATAAATGCTGCTTCTCTAACTTGCATCTTACCATCAAGCGAAATATTCCTAATAATTATCCCCTTTCTTTTACTCTGTAATCTTACTTCTTCAGGTTTAAGAGATGAAACATTTGCAGGATAAATTATTTCATTAATCTTTATTGTATGCCGTATAGAAATCTCCTTAAAGTCTGAATAATCAAAGAAGATTTCTTTAATGAGATTCTTATCCGATGTTTTTAAACTACAAAATTCTGCTTTTGCTTCTTTATCTCCGGAAGAAGGCTTTGCAGATTTAGGAGCTTTAGGTTTTATTTTCAATTCATTTCCATTAACCGAAAAACTCAAAGCAAAAAATACACGAGGATATTTTTCCATTAAACCTAAAATCTCCTTAGGAGAAACTTCAGTATCTATTTCGATCTTGTCGCCACGGTTTTGAAATACTTTCATTAACT
>CAZKBE010000003.1:0-37136 GCA_964551115.1 Candidatus Woesearchaeota archaeon | reverse complement strand
ATTCTTATTATCTTTCTTGTATTGAATCTATAACTCTTGAAGGAGTTAGTATTTTAGAGTCCCAGGGAGGATATATAGAAACTCCCGAATTTGAAGCCGGATCTCCTTATATGCCTTCTTCTTCCCAATTAGACCTTTTAGGGGTAGCAATACCTCATTGGTTTTATGTTTCTGGGAATAATATTGTTCGTGAACAAGTTCCTACAATAAGAAGCATGGAAACCGATTTGCAATTATATATTCAAGAAGATCTCCAGAATTGTGACTTTGGCGATTTTGAATCTCGTGGCTATTTGGTTGATGTTGATGCAGGAAGTGTAACCGTTGAAATAGAGAACTCTCAGATTAACGTAGAAGTTAAAAATGAATTGAGATTTAGTTTAGATGAGGATTTTTATAGATTTGGACAACATCGTTTAACTGTTAGATCTAAACTTGGTCGTCTTTATAGTTTAGCTAAGGAGATATACGACTATCAAAAAGAAGAGAAATTTTTGGAAAGTTATGCTTTAGATACTCTTGCTTTAAATGCACCCACAAGAGGCTTTGAAGTTGGTTGTACTCCTTTATTTTTTAATTTCCCTCAAATAAGGCAGAATATTTCTTTGGCTATGGCAGATAATTTTGCATTTGTGAAGTTAAAGGGAAGTTATTCTTCTAGTGCAGACAGTTATTTTGTTAAGGATATTGGAATAAATGTAAATGAGCCAGTTAATTTTCTCTATTCTAGTTCTTGGCCTACAAAAATTGAGATTTATGGGAAAGACTTTGCAGAACCTGTGGGTTTGCAACCTGGTATGAACATGCTTGGATTTTGTTTTGTAGAGTATAATTTAATTTATGATGTTATCTTACCGGTTCTTGTTCAGATTGGTGATGAAAGAGAAATGTTTCAATTTCCTTTGGTTGTTTTTGTAGAGAGAAATCAGATTAAAAAAGATACCCCTATTGGAGAATATTTTGGTCAGGAAGAGGTGGTGTGTAAGAATAGAAATCAAGAAATGGAGATTTCTGTTAAAGATTTTGATGACAAAGGCGTTGCTTCGGCGTTAAGTTTTAGTTGTCTTGGGGAGAGATGTTTTTTAGGTGAAACTACTAATGGTCATCTTAAGACAAATGTTCCCATGTGTGTTAATGGAATTGTTGAAGCGAGATCTGAAGGTTATGCTCCTGGAAGCTTTATTGTTTCTTCTAATCAAGTTCAAAAGGCAGAAATTCTTGCTAGAAAGATTTATTCGATCAATGTGGATCTTGGTGCTATTGCTGGTAATGCTCTTGTTAGATTTAGTTCAGATGATATGTCTAGTAGCATAATGTATCCTGAGAACAGAAAAGTTGATCTGGCAGAAGGAGTTTATGATGTTACTGTGCAGGTCTTTACAAACTCTACTATTACGCTTCCCGCACGAACCGAAGAGGAATGCTTCGAAATGCCTTCTAGTGGTTTAGGCGCTTTAACCGGTTCTACCGAAACTAAATGTTTTAGTAATGTGATTCCTGCTCAATCTTTAGACCAGGTTTTAATTGGTGGCGGAAACTCTTTGGAATTTTTCGATGACAATTCTTTAAGAAATAGTAAAAAGATTTTAATTAATGTTCCTTTATTTTCGGTTCCAACAAAACTTGAGGACATAAATGAAAATTATATTAAATTTGAGGATTCTCCTTTAGGGGTGAGCTTAGAATGACTAATAAAATTTATTTACTTTTTGTATTCTTTTTATTAATCGGTTTGGGTAGTTCGGCTACTAGTTATTTTACTAGTTCTACTAATAATGTTCAGTATACTAATCCATCTACTAATAGCATTTATGGTTCTGGGGATTCTAGTTTTTGGGATGGTATGGGTAGTTCTTTTGATCAATCTATGTGCGAACAAGGAACTGATTTTGTTTTGATGATTCCTCCGGCTGGTTGTGAGCCGATGGTTGTTAGAAGCGACTTACTTGCTGAGAGAAATGTTCAGGTTATGTGTCAACTTTCTTCATTAAGAATAAATCCTTTGATTAAAGTTTCTGCAATTAAGTCTATTAGTTTTAGTGGTAAGATGCCCGAAGGGGTGCTCGGAGTTAGTTTTTATCCCTCTAGAGCAGGATTAAGGAGTTATAATACTCTTGAAGGAGATCCATTATATAATAATGTAGGTTATGTTGTAATTACTTTGAAAAAGAATCCAAATGAAGCAACAATGCCTAAATTTGTTGCAGGAAACTTGACTGCTAGAGTAAATTATGATTCCGAGAAAGCATATGGCGTGGGAGGTGCAGTTTTATTTTTACAAGGAGAAGACTTATTGGGCGAGGAATCTAATTTGAACACTGCTTCGTTTTGGAATGGAAAAGGGTATTTGAAATTACTTGATTCTGATAGTAAAAGTTCTAGGATAGGGGTTTATACGGGTGAGGGAAAATTAGTTCGTGAAGTCGTTTTAAAAGAAGGAGAGACTAGTTCCTTGATATATTTTCCAGGTTTTTACTGTAAATCTAATTTTAAATTAAAACTTTCTGAACTAACTTATCCAGACGATAGTGCTTTATTAAACGTTGAAGGAGAAGATGTTTGGGTTCGAAAAGGTTCTAAGATTTTAAATGGTAGATGTACTGTTGCAGATTTGAGAATATTTGGGGGAAGCTCTGGAACTCTTAAGTTACGTTGTTCTGGGGCAGGAGATATAGATTTAAGTTTACTTGGGTCTTTTACAGCCAATATTTCTGTTGGAACTTCTAAGAAAGAAGCTATTGTTGGAGAGTTGGTTTTTGAGGGAAATATCACTCAAGATAAAAAATACAAATGGTATTTAGGTTATTCTGAAAAGATTAAAGATGATGGAATTATTGTTTTACTAGGTTCTTCAAAAGAAATTAAATCCGAAGTTTATACTTTGCTTTCTAAACAAATATCAGATATTCAGGAAAAAAATAAGGAGGATATTGGTATGATTGAAAAGATAGAATCTAGTTTGAATACTTTTTCAGGTTTTAGGGCAGGAGATAATTTAATTGTACTTAAACAAGGTAGCGAGAAAGAATCTTCTGAGGGTAAGATTATATTTAATGGTTTTACTGGTCTAGACGGGGAGGTTGTATCGGATGTTCCAGATAGCGCAGAATCTATTTCTAAGGACTTGGAAAGTGCAGATAACGCTGTGAAGGAGTTAGTTGAAAATTATAAGGAGGTTCGAGGAGATCTAAATAGGCTTGGAGAAGTTGCAATGCTTGAACAAATTGATCTGCTTTCTGCTTTAGGTTATGATGGAGATAAAATTGCACTAATGCAAGAATTTTTAATAACTTATTCTGATTCTTCTTATAAGTCTTTAATTGAGTCTCGTTTAGATTCTGAAAGGAATTATGATACTACAAATGCTAGAACTGTTTTTGAAATAAATAAAGATATGTATGCAGTACAATTAAAATCTTTTAAGGCTGTTGAATCTGGAACAAAAAAAGTTGGATTAAATATTGGTGGGGCTTATAAGGGGTCTCTTGAAGAAGGACAGAATTTTACGATAAAGGATATCTCTTTTATTGTAGATAAAATTTATCCTAACCGGGCTGAATTTGATGTTTTGATTAAAGATGGAAATGAATTTAAGCGGGCTGGTGAGGGTTCTGGAAAGGTTACCTTAAGACTCGATGAAACTTTAAAGAGAAAGATTAATGGAAGCGAATACCTACTTGAAGTTTCAGATATTAATGTTCAAACTGTTGCTAAAATTGAACTTTTATCTGAGGCAGGTAAGACTACTACTGAAGCTAATTTTACATATAAAATTGGTATAGAACAAAGATTAATAAAACTAAATCCTAATAAGTCTTCCGAGAAGGCTGAAAAGTTAAATAAAACCATTGTAGAGCTTGAGAAGAGAAATGCTAAACTTGCTGAGGTAATTAAAGGATTAAAAGGTGCATGTTTAGCTACAAATCTAGCTTTAAATTTAAAAAATCTTGTCACTGGTTCTTCTGGTCAATCGATGGCTAGGCAAGAGGTTATGACTGTTTGGAGAGATTATTGTGAGACTCACAGAGAGACTACTACCTTTGGAACTCCCCAAACACTTGATGCTTGTTATAATACTCAGAGTTCTAAAATTAATAAGGATACTGCAGCATATACTGCTGCCATTGAATCAATAAATAAGGAGATTGGTTCTGAAAAGAATATTACTAAATTTGTTAAAGATAAATTCTCTGCAAAACTTATTGAAAATATTAGTACGGGTGCTGGTTTTGTAAATTTAGGTGCTGGAAATTTAAGTTCTTGGGATGAGATTCGAGCTTATATGCTTTATGAGAAATTAAGGGATAATTCTGAAATTTCTCCTCAATTAAAGATTAAAGTTAAAGGCGATCGAGACGCAAAGTTATTACCTCTTGTTTACCGAGTCAGAGACACAAAAGTTTTAACCGATAATCCTCAAGAAGGGGGAATTATTGTTCGAACCGCAAATACTGAAGAGTATGTTTGGAATGGTAAATTTGTAAAAGATATTATTCCTAATCTTAATGGTTTAACTTCTGAAACTCCTGTTCAAATGATGTATCTTAAGGACAAGAAATATTTAATTAGTTTAACTAGCGAAGATGGTGGAAAGAGGAGAGTTAGTCAGGTTTTTAATTTGACAGGGGATAAATGGGTTCAAGTAACTTCTGGCGAGGATTATGGTGTTTTAGTCAATTCTGTTTTTATTTCTCCTGGACAATGTAGAAATGCAAATATTAAACCAACAGTTAGTTATTATGATAGTGGAAGTTCAAAAGGGCTTGCAGCTTCTGTTCCATTTGATAAGGTAATTGGGTGGTATGTTAAGATATCTAATTCTCAGGGAGGATTATTTTCTGATCAGGCTCAAGGTTATACTTCTTCTGCCATTCCTCAAACTTTTTCGATTTGTAATGTAGGAAGAGATTTGAGGCAAACTCCGGACGATGCTTGTACTTCTGTAAACATTAATCAAAAGACTAGTGAAATACGGAATATTGCTGGTTGTATCTTAAGTGTTCAAGACATGGATAAATTGATTACTGATGCTCAAGAGGCTTTAAGACAGGCTGGAAGACAATATTCTTCTAAAGGCAAGATTACCATTCGTATTTCTGGAAGAGAAGAAGTTACTGCAGATAGGGGAAGTCCGGTTGGAGAAGATGGACCAATTGAGCAATGTCAAGACTTCATGAGTCCGGGTGAATGTGAATTTATGTTTAATGTTTGCGATCCGGTTATGTGTCCTGTTTCAAGATGTGATCTTGGTGGGACTAATAAGGTTTCAAGCGTTATACAATCAGGTATTATTGGGAGTTTAGTTTTATGTTTACCTAATTTCAAATTATTTGGAGGGGATGTTTATGTTCCTATTTGTTTAACAGGGGTTCATGCAGGACTTGAAGCTTATACTTCCATTTTGAAGGCTCAAAGAGATTGTTTGAATGAGAATGCCAAGACCGGAGCTTATGTTGGTATGTGCGATTATATGACTGCTATCTATACTTGTAATTTATTTTGGAATCAGTTCCAACCCTTAATGAGTAACTTCTTGCCTAATATTTTCTCTGCTTTGACAGGTAAACAAAAAGCTGGCGGAGGAGAATATATGACTTTCCAGAAATCTTGGAGTAATATGGAGTCTAGTTTAGATTATTTTAAGAATACCTATGGCAAGAATTCGTTTACTGCATTTAAATTAGGAAATGTTCAGGAAATGGGTACTGAAGTTTGTAACGCTTTTGTTGGAACCAGTTTCCCTACAACGGCTGAAGCGTTAGATTCCTTACTTGCTCCTGAATCTCCGCATCAATTTTATGGTGAGTTCCAAGAGGTTCCACATACTGGTGCAACAGTTCCTCCAACATCTCAGTATAAGGTTTTTGCACATATTTTTGCTGGAAATGACCAAGGAGTTAGTTATTCTATTTATCTAAAGAATCCCCCAACTTCAAGTTATTATGCTGGAATACCTTACATTAATGTTGAAACAGGGTTTATTGCGAAAGGAGATCAGAAACAGGTCTCTAAAGACTTTACAGCTCCTGCAGGCTATAAGGAACTTTGTGTTTCTATCAATGGAAACGAAGAATGTGGTTTCAAACAAGTTACTACAGATTTTGGAGTGAATAAGCTCACAGAGGCATATAGAGCAAAGCAAGCTGCTCAAACGGAGATAACTACTGAGAAAGAATGTCAACAGGGAAGTGCTTCTGTTGTTGGTTTTACTTCAATAAACCCTCAAGCAGCAGTTACTAATGTGATTGATCCGAGAATTGATTTACAAGGTATTGTTAGAATTTGTTCAAGTGTTAATCCGGGTGAGGGAACAGCGAAACAAGCTAATTGGAAACCTGCAGGTTATTGTGGAGATAAGGCTATTACTTGCTGGCTTGATGAAGAATCTGTTAAACAAAGTGCTGGACAGATCTTAGATGTTGCGGGAACTATCGCCCAGGCAGAGAAAAATTTAGAACTCTTAAATAAACAGGATGGGACTATGTCTGAACCTGCTAGTCAGGATAAAATTATTGAGATAAAGAAAATGATTGTAACACTTAGTAAAGAGAATCTTATTGATCAAACTCCTTTCATTCTAGGAAACATTACGGAATTAAATACAAGAGGTTATTCTAATCTTTACCAAGCCCAAGCCGTTTATTGGAAATATAAACTTTATGAAAAAATTGTTTACTTGAAAGCTTTAGATAAATCTCCACCAGCTGCTTTATCTGTTTCATTACCTTCTGTTTCTACTAGTATAACTCCTCCAGAATTTAAAATTCCTTCTACTCTTGGGGAGTTAAAGGTGGGTCATTTATTGAATAAAGCTGGAAATGTTTATGAGGTTAAGAAAATTGATACTTTAACAAATGGAAAACTGGTTATAACTATTGTAAAAAAAGGACAAACTAATCCAGAGCCAATAATTAGTGGTCTTCCTACAGAAGCAATTTCTACTTCTACATATAGCTTTGATCCTTCTTCAACTATTTAAAAATAATTTAACTCTGTTTTAATTTAGAATCTTATGGGGAAAGGAGGATTCGAACCCCCGTAAGCTTGCGCTACCAGATTTTGAGTCTGGCCCGTTTGACCACTCCGGCATCTCCCCACAAAATGGTTATACTTTATAGACTTAAAAAGCTTTAGGAAGATAAATTATTGTATGACTCTTAATGGTTCACCTATCGAAGTTTCTATTCTATCTCCTTGATGAATTTTATAGGTTCTTATTGAGTCAATTGCCAGAATGCCATGATTTATTCTAGATATAATTATTAGCTTTTCTTGGGGATTTATTTTGCCTTTCTTTATTTTTGCTTTAAAAATTCTTCCTGTAAACAGTTCCCTTATTCTAAACCTTAGTTGTTTTTTTGTTTTATCATATCTCCATCCATTCATTGCCTTATACCATGCGGTAGAACCTGTCCCTGTAGATATTAGTACGCCTGAACTTCTTTGAGATTCCCTTTTATTTTTATAAATGATCTCGTAATTTGAGGGGTGATGAGGATTTAGATTTCCAAAATATGTTTCGTTAAGTGCGTTTTCAGTTGTTATACACATATCCTTTTTGAATATTTTTACATTTTCTCGTGTATATTCTTTTATTCTTATTTTTTTATTAGATATTTGTTTTAGTTTATTTTCTAAATTTGTTAAATTAGCAGTAGTTAGATGTCCTTCACTTTTTTGAGGGTTAGTATTCACGCCCAGTATTAGTTGATTTGTTAGAAAATGAGATGCGGATAAAAATGTTCCATCGCCTCCAAGAGTAATTATTATGTCCTCTTTTTTAAAGCGTTCTTTAGACAGTTTATTTTTCCAAATAACAGTTTTGTTAGTTATTTGTTGAAGACATTTCGGTAAAGGAGTATCCTTTTCCTTGGTTATAATAAGGAAAGTCATAGTTATTCCTTCTTTAATTTTTTAGATTCTTTAAGCTCTTTTTTTATTCTGTCTTTTTCAGCTTCTTTCATCTTTATTTTTTCTTCTAGATTAAGCTTATCTAATAATTCTTTGTATCTATTTCTTATTGTAACCTCTGTTATTCCTGCAACATCTGCAACTTCTCTTTGTGTCTTTTTTTCATCGTTAAGTAATGCAGAAACATATAATGCCGCTGCAGATATTCCTGCAGGACCTCTTCCAGACATAAGTTCTGAGATTTCTTCTTTTTGAAGTATTACGTGTGCTCCATGTTGTACCTTTGGAGATAAATGTAATGTAGATCCAAATCTTGAAATATAGTCTCTAGGCGAACTTGGTTGAGGTCTTATTCCAATTTTACGAATTATAAATCTGTAAGTTCTTCCTATTTCTTTTCTTTCAACTTCGGATGCAATTGAAATTTCATCAAGTGTTCTTGGGATATTATATGAACGACAAGCAGCGTAAATACATGAAGCTATTACTGATTCCATACTTCTTCCTCTTACTAATCCTCTTTGTAAAACAAAATTATAAACTCTTGCTGCTTCTTCTCTAACGACTGGGGGCAAGTCTAAATATGAAGATACTTTTCTTAATTCGGCCATCGCTTGTCTTAAGTTTCTTTCTATTGACGTTGATACTCTTTCTTGCCATTGTCTAATCCTCAAATACTTTCTTGTTTGTGCACCGGAGTCTAATTTATATATGTCTGAGATTTCTCCAACATTTGTTGTTAATCCTTTATCAAATTTCTGCATAGAAATTGGTGCACCGCCTCTCCCTCTTTTTTCACCTTTATCAAATGCTCTCAATTCATGGGTCGTATCGACCATTTTTTCTTCTACAATTAGACCACAGTCCCCACAAATTATTTCACTTTTAACTTCATCAAAAATAAGATTTGAGCTTCCGCATTCAGGACAAGTTTTTGGAGAGGACATCGTAAGCTTTTTAAAGCTTTCGGCTTTTTAAAGCTTTCGGTTCTAAAATTTATCACCGACGGTAAATATTTGCAGAAAAATTATTCTATTAAAATACCTTGTACATTGCCTTCTTGACTAGGCTTATTTGTTATTTTTGCTTTTCCTAAACTTGTTTCTATAATTGCTCCTTTAACTAATATATTTTGTCTAGCTAAGAATCTATTCGAAGGTGTTTCAATAACATTCTTAATATCCGCTACTTTAGCCTTTCCATTCTTTACAACATTAATCTTATTTTGAGAAAGAGAAACTGTTTTTCTTTTTCCGCCTAGCATTCTCATTAATTTTGTTTTTTTCTCGCCAAGTTTTACAATTCTGGTCTGGCCCTTTATTTCATATTTCTTTCTCTTCTTTGCTTTCTTATATCTTCCACCAGATAATTTTCTTCCTGTTTTCATAATTTTTTTTGTAAGGGTTGCTTTAAATACCTTTCGAATTAATCTTTTTTGTAGAGAATTAGATAACTTTAAAAACTAAGTCTTTAAGTTAAAGATTATGGCTAACGGAATTGATAGACCTTTGGACTTGTTGAATAGTTCTAAAGGCAAGGAGATTTTGGTACAGCTTAAGAGCGGTAAGCAAATGGTTGGAACTCTTAAGGCATTTGACATCCACATCAATGTGGTTTTGGATAATGCTAAAGAGATCGAGAATGGACAACAAACTCGAAAATACGGGCTTACTTTCTTAAGAGGGGATACCATTATTTTTATTTCTCCTTCACCACAGTAAGCGTTTGTCGAGTTTTTTTCGCTACGACACGGCTTCTAGAAGATTAAGCTTAGCTTTTGCTGGCTTTAATTAATGTTCTAGACATATTTACTTGGAGTAGGAATTTTCTTTTTAATATTCTTTCTTTAATCAAATCCTTATATGTTTTCTCACGACGGATTAGATATCTTTTTAAATCATTTTAACTAGATATAATCTAAGAACATGTTAACAGAAATAATAATCATTGCGATTTTATTGACCTTATCTGCTTTCTTCTCAGGAGCTGAAACTGCATTTATGTCTCTTGGAAAGTTTAAGTATAAGGAGTATATCAGGAAAAAGAAGAAAGATTATCTTCTAGTCCAAAAATTAAAGGATAATCCTAGGAAGTTATTATCTACCTTATTAATTGGGAATAATATTGTTAATATTGCTATAGCTTCTATTGTCACATTATCTAGTTCTGAATATTTGCTTGCTCATGGTTTAATTTGGAGTAAAGCTACTATCGCAGGTGTAACAACCGGTGTAAGTACCTTGATTGTGCTTATTTTTGGGGAAATTATGCCTAAAACTTGGGCACATACCCATTATGAGAAATGTATAGGGTTTTTGATCAAACCGGTTTATTTTTTAAGCATTTTATTTACTCCTATAATCTTCTTTTTTGATTTTATTACTCGCTTAGCTTCTAGAAACCACAAACCAAATGATCGTATTACTGAAGAAGAAATTCGTACAATGGTTAGTGTTGGAAGTGATGAAGGGGGAATAGATAATTACGAAAAACATTTAATACATAGAATTTTTCAGTTTGATGATAAGATTGTTAAAAATATCATGACTCCAATATCCAAAGTTTACTCTATTGATTCTAAACTGAAAATTAAACTCGTTCTAAAAAGTCTTTTAGAAGAGGGTTATTCTAGAGTCCCTGTTTATGAGGGAACGAATAATAATCTAGTTGGTATCTTTCATTTACGTGATGTTCTGAATAGTTTAGAGAAAAATATGGTTAATTTAGAAGTTGGTGCTATCTCTTCAAAACCTTTATTTGTTCTAGAATCTAAGCCAATTGATGATCTGTTTAAAGAAATGCAACATAAAAAGGTTCAGATGGCAATAGTCATAAATGAAAAGAAGGAAGTTGTTGGTTTGATTACTTTAGAAGATCTTTTAGAAGAGATTGTTGGCGAGATTTACGATGAGGATGAAAATGAGGGCCACCTTATTAGAAAAATCGGAAAGAAAGAATTCTTATTAAATGGGGAGGTTACCCTTAGGGAGATAATGAAAAAGACATCTCTTAAGATTGATGGGCTTGAGTCAGAGACTATTAGTTCTTTTATTATTTCTAAATTTGGGAAAATCCCTAAACAAGGTTATGAATTAATCCTTAAAAAAGGCAAATTAGTGGTAGTTAAGATTGTAGATAAACAAATTTATTCAGTTAAATTAAACCTTTAGAACTATATTGTGAACTTATCTAAATCCTCTGCTACTTTTGTTTCTTTGAAAATCTTTTTAGATTCATCTAAGATTTGTTTTGGATTTTCATATCTTTGAGAAAGATGGAATAATACTAATTGTTTTGCTTTTGCTTTTTTAGCAATTTCCGCTATTTGTTTGGATGTTAGATGTTTATGTTTTTCTGCAAGTTCTTCTTCTTTTTCAGAATATGTTGACTCAGAAATGATCATATCTGCATCTTTTACAAATTCTTCTATATTTTTGTTTATTGTTGTATCGGTAACATAACATATTTTTTTCTTCTCTTCGGTAAATATTAGTTTTTTACCGTCAACTTTCTTGCCACCTATTTCTACTGTTTTGCCTTTTAGTAATTCTGAAATTAATGGTGAACTTGGAATTTTCAGTTTTTCTAGTTTCTTTTTATCTAGCCTTGTTTTTTCGGGGATGTTAAATGAATAAGCTAGGCAAGGGCAATCATGTTGCATTTTTTTAGATTCAATAAAGAAATCTTTTTCTTGAACTTTTTGTTCTTTAAGTTCATTTACATGGATTGAGAATGAATTTCCTTTCTTTATAAAAAGTTGTTGATAAGCATCCATCATCCTATATGTTCCTTCAGGGCCATAGATTTCAAGTGTTTTATTATATCCATTAAGCATTAACGTCTGTAATAGTCCTGGTAATCCTAAAACATGATCTCCATGCCAATGAGATATAAATATTTTTGTAACTTTACACGGATTTAATTTTGCTTTTCTAAACTGTCTTTGTGTTCCTTCGCCGCAGTCAAATAATATCCCGTTTTCTTTATACTCTAGAAAGACTGAAGGGTGATTTCTTCTTTGAGTAGGTATAGCACTTCCGGTGCCTAGAAAGGTAATATTTATTTTTTCTGCCATATAATTTAGTTATTTTTATTATTTATAGAGTTATTGATTTTTAACTATGGAATAGTGTAAAGACTTAAATAGTCTAATTCATAAAATCTTTATATGTTTTAGTGGGATAAAATGGGATACTTAAGACTATACTCTCGAGAGGAGGTGCATGATACTTCTTGCCAGCCTAAATTTTCTAATTTTCACTTTTGGAGAGAGCTTTCGGATCGTGATAAACAAATAATCTCCGATTCTCGTGAAGTCCCCTTATTTAATGTTATCAATGGTTTGGAACATACAGAACGAAAATCTTTATATTCCTATTTACAACCTACCGATATTCCTCATTATATACGTACTCAACTTCCTTGGATTCACCGTGCAAAAGAGTTGGTTGCACATGAATTGCATATTCCTGTAACCAATGTATCTGATGATTCTCATTTGGCTCCTAATTTGGATCTTTATGGTACTCCTATAAAGTATCGGTTATATTACGCAGCTAGATTTCCTAATAAGGTGGGTGTTAGTGATGATGCTCCTGATGATTCGCTGCATTTAATTAGCGAGTTTTTTACTGATTGTAGGCATGCTTTAATTATGGCCGGTTTAGATTATTCTTGTGAATCTTAGATTTAGTAAGCTTTATATATGAAATTTCTATAATATTCTTGTTTGCCCGCATAGCTCAGCCTGGATAGAGCACCTGCCTTCTAAGCAGGGGGTCGAGGGTTCAAATCCTTCTGTGGGCATAGTATCTTAATTGGTTTAAAATTTTAAACTGTTTTTATTTGAGTAAGTATGATTTGACCCCGTCTCAAGTAATGTCTATTATGGGGCGGGTCATTTGAGGATTTTCTTTATTTCTTAATCTTTTTTCTATATAAAGATAATTATAGTCCGTAGACATAATGATAATATTTAGGGTAACGGACTGTAACTAAATACCGACGTTATAGCTGATTTCCATTTGAGGCATCTCAAATCCTTAGAGTGTTTAAATTTCCTACATTTCTCTTATTTTCTTAACAGTTTTAGCTTTGGGTGACTCTTCTAATCTAAGATAACCTGAAAGAATTTTTCATAAAAATTACTTTTCTTTTTATCTTTATTTACCTTCACAATTATCTTTAAAAACTCTCTTTTCTTCCTTTGATTTATGCAGGCATAGCCAAGTAGCAAGGCAAGAGGCTGCAACCCTCTGATCCCAGGTGCAATTCCTGGTGTCTGCTTAATTGTCTTAGTGCTCCTTGACACTATCTCCAAATATTATACCTTTGGAGGTATTAGTCTTATTAATATGTTTTTATTAATTAACCTTGATAGGCTAGATATTCTAATTAAGAAACATTTATAAACTATGAGATATCATAATAGATTACCTATGTCTATTTATAGGTAGATTGTTATGAAGGTTGAAAATAAAGAGCTCTTGGAATTTGTTAAGAAAACAGTAGTAGTTACTAGCTCAGAAGTGGCACGGGAATTTGACTTAAGCTGGAATACTGCAGAAAAGTATTTAATGGAACTTCTTCTTGAGGGTAAATTAAAGAGAATTAAAAAAGAGGGGTTAACTTTATGGATGTTGTGATCTTTTCAAGGAAAGCCCAATTAACTTTATTTGTGATTTTGGGCATAATACTTGTTGTAGCTATTATATTCTTTTTTACTATGTCTAAAAATGAATTAAATCCCTTTAGACAAAAGACTTCTTCTCCTGCAGAATATATTTCTACTTGTATTGAAAAAGCGATAGCCGATTCTGAAGAGGAATTTTTTAAGTCTTTTTCATCCCTTGGAGGCAGTTCACTATTATATAAGTATAATTTACAATCCATGCCTTTTTTATGTTATTCTACTGAATTTTATTCTCCTTGTATTCCTCAAAATCCTTTATTAATCGAGTCTGTAAGAAAAAATATGGAAAATTATGTTTCTCGTGAATTATCCAGATGTATTTTAACCCTTAAGGAAGATTATGAAAATAAGGGTTATTCTTTTGAATATTCTAGTTTTACACTGTCTTTAACCTTTAATGAATTAGATATTTCTTATGATGCTAAGACTTCTATAAGAATGGATCGCGGAGATGAATCTATATTAATTTCAACACGATCGGGTAATTATCCTAGTAGTTTACCTAAATTACTTAGAACTGCTGAAACTATTGTTAATTACGAGTCTGTCTTTTGTGAGTTTAATCATATGACTTGGCAGGCGATAAATAGGGATCTTGTGATTACACGTAATCGGGGAGGAGACCAAACAAAGGTTTATAGTGTTGGTTTGAGGGGTTTTGATAATGAAATTAAATTTGCAATACGAACTTGCGTTTTGCCGGCAGGGGTGTAATTATGAGAACTAAGAAGTTAATTGGGTTATTTGAATTAAGTATTATGTTATTTGCAACTTTTTCTTTTGCTTATTTAATTTCTCCGGATTCCACTCCTTTAGTTTCTGCTCAGGATGAAGGTCCAAAGGGTTGTTGTTTAGAGACTAAAGAAGGAGCAATTTGCCAGGATATCCCTCTATTTCAGTCTGATCTATGTAAAGATTCTTTAATTGGAACCGGATGTAATGTGGTTGATCAATGTCAACTTGGTTGTTGTTATGGCGTTGATACTGGTTCTTGTTCTATGCGAGCTCCCAAGGATAAGTGTATTTCTAATGGGGGAAATTGGTCAAGTGATGCTTCTTGTAATATCCCTCAATGTCAGCTTGGTTGTTGTGTTATGGGTGATCAGGTTTCATTGACAAATTCTCGTGAATGTACTTTGCTTTCAAATCAATTTAATTTTGAGAAGAATTTTATTTCAATCTCTCCTGGCGAAAGTTGCGAGAAATATACAGGTCTTGAAGAACAAGGAGCATGTTTAAGCGATTCAGGAGATTACTCTGGGGAGAAAAAATGTGTTTTTACAACTAGGAAAAATTGTCAGGGCGGAGATTTTAAAGAAAATTATTTGTGTACTTCTACTGAACTTAATACTGTTTGTCAGAAGTCTAGAGAAACAACTTGTGTGGATGGTAAAGACCAAGTTTATTTTTTAGATAGTTGTGGAAATGTTGCCAATGTTTATGATTCTTCTAAAATTAACGATCAGAGTTATTGGGAAAGACCAATTGATCCAAAAGATTCTTGTGCTAATGAAGACGCTAGTTGCGGGAATTGTGAATATTTACAAGGAAGCATTTGTGTTGAACATGAACAAGGAGTTACAACAAAACCTACTTATGGAGATTATACTTGTAAGAGTTTACATTGTGGGGAAAGAAAGCATGGAGAAAGCTGGTGTGTTTATGATTTTAATCCTTTAGCAGGTGTTGCGCCTGTTGGTTCTAGACATTTTTTAGCAAATTGTTTTGAAGGGCAAGTTTCTCTTGAAGGTTGTGCTGATTTTGGTCAAGAAATCTGTGCACAGAGTACTGATACTTCTTTTGGTTTTACTGAAGCAAAATGTTTAGTTAATGATTGGCGGAGCTGTATTAATGCAAATGATGCAGAATCTTATTCAGAAGTTAAGAAAAACTGTGATGAAAATCCTCAGTGTATTATGTTTAATGATCTATATGGGGAAGATAATTTGAAAAGAAGCGATAATGAATTCTTAGCAGGTTTTGATCCTGAAAAAACAAATGCCGAACAGGGATCAATTGGTGATTTAGGAAAAGATCAGAATAAGGTCTTAGCTCACTGTGTTCCAAAATTTACCCCCGGATTTCAATTTTGGACAACAACTGGTTCTATCGTCGGTTCTGGTAAACAACAGAAGTCTTCTGCGAATTATGGGGGAAGTAATGAAGAAACAAATGCTGTTTGTAGTTTAGGGAGTTTTACTTGTGTTAGTCAGATAAATCGAGAGTGTACTCTTTTAGGTGGTTGTGATTCTTGGGAAGATAATCGTCTTAATTGGGAATGTAATATTAATGGCGTTCATTCTGCAATAGAAGGAAAGGATTTACCTGCTTTGCTTGCTGCGATGAATGAACGTTGTAGATCCCTTGGAAGCTGTGGTGTTTCAACTAATCTTCAGGGTTTTGTAAATGAAGATTACCCGGGTTTTTCTGTTGAAAGAGTTAAGATTGATAGTAAAGGAAAAACTCATGAAGACTATAATTCTTCTGCTTATGTCCTTTCTTCTACATATATAAATTCTATTAAAAGCGTAACACCTGTTTTGGCTAAACTTGATCAGATCAAGTCTTCTTCAGGGAATTTAATGGCTAGTGATGCAGATACTGCCGGAACAATGGGGGAAGTTTCAGGCGGTGTTGTTGATTTAAAAGATATGGCTGGAGGTGCGAATGTCTATTCCGGTGGTGAATCATACAATGATTTTATGGGCCTTGCTGGTCCGTTAACTTTAGGTGGTTTAACCCTTGGTGCGAGTATGGGATGGTTTAGTGCAGCAAGTAGTGTAGGTTCTCTTTCTTCTGGTGTAAATAGTTTGGGAGTGGGCGGTGTACAGGTAATAGGGATACAACATAATTTTGGTGGAACGGGTCCGGCGACTACTCCTATTTATGGTCCTTCAACTCCAACTCCAACTCCAACTACTTCAATGGGATCTAATGTCTTGCAAGGTTTAAAATCTGCAGGCATTACTGTTGGTTTTTCGATTGCTGGTTCTTACCTTGGCGGACAAATAGGAGGTTTAATTGCAAAAAATCAAGATTGGAGTCCTGGAGAATCCCAGGCTTTTGTGCAATTAATGGGAGCTGTTGGGGGAGCTATTGGTTATGCCGTTGGTGTAAATGTTGCAGCTAGTACTCTTGGAACTACTTCCTTAGGTGCGAGCTTTGGAACACTATTCAGTTCTAGTTTTTTTTCTATGGCCTCACTCGGGGCTGTTGGATTAATCGTTGCAATCATCTATATAATTTATGAAGCATTCTTTAATTCCTATGATGAACAAGAATACTTCATTATGCAATTTAATTGTGAAGCATGGCAGCCTCCAAAGATCGGAGATTGTGATTTATGTAATAACGATGTTAGACCTTGTTCAGAATATAGATGTAAGTCTCTTGGTCAAAGATGTCAATATTTTATTGAGAATGGAGAACCGGGTTATTGTGCTTCTGTAAATGAAATATGGTCTGCACAAATTAAGCCTTGGCAAGAAGTTATTAGCCCAGGAAATGAATATTCTTCCGTAAGGGATAATGGATTTAGAATTGAAGGTTCTCTTGGTCAAGGAGTTGCGGCTTGGACTTCTTTGACTTTTGGAATTATTACAGATAAACCTGCAAGTTGTAGAATAGATTCAGAACACACTTCTGATTATTCTCAGATGAAATATGAAATGTTTTCTTCTATTAATCCTGATACTGGAAAAGCTGAAGGGACACATCATCAAGCGGAGTTAAATGCTTTTTCAGCCGGCTCGGCTTCAACTCTAGGACTCGTTCAAGGAGAAGAAAATGAATATTATATCAGATGTATGAATTTTGCTGGACAGATAAATGAAGCTGAATTTGTGGTTCAAATAAAAACAAAAGATGGACCTGATTTGACTCCGCCAGAAATAAGAAGATTTTCTCCAGAAACTAACTCTTATTTAAAACAAGGATCAAATTCTTCTGATTTAATTTTATATTTAAATGAGCCGGCCGAGTGTAGATTTGATTATGAGTATGATGTTCCTTCGGGTAAGGATGGATATGATGAATTAAGGCATCAAATGTTTTGTATAACTGATGAGAACTCGGCATACTTTGGAGAATGGAGTTGTTTTGCTACTTTAGGAAATTTAACTATTGGACAAAATAATCTTTATTTTAGATGTAAGGATCAAGTAGGTTTAGAAGAGACTGAAAATTACCCTAGAAATGCTAATTTTATAAGTACAAATTATAAAATAAATGTTTGTTCTAATGGTCTTGATATTTCTTTACTAAACTCTAATACTTTTATTGAGGAAAAGAATTTTACTTTATCTGTTTCAACTTCAGGTTGTTTAGGTGATGCAGTTTGTAGTTTTAGGATGGATATGATGAATTAAGGCATCAAATGTTTTGTATAACTGATGAGAACTCGGCATACTTTGGAGAATGGAGTTGTTTTGCTACTTTAGGAAATTTAACTATTGGACAAAATAATCTTTATTTTAGATGTAAGGATCAAGTAGGTTTAGAAGAGACTGAAAATTACCCTAGAAATGCTAATTTTATAAGTACAAATTATAAAATAAATGTTTGTTCTAATGGTCTTGATATTTCTTTACTAAACTCTAATACTTTTATTGAGGAAAAGAATTTTACTTTATCTGTTTCAACTTCAGGTTGTTTAGGTGATGCAGTTTGTAGTTTTAGGATGAAAAATTATAGTGATATGTATAATGATTTTCTTCAAACTGGCGGAAAAGTTCATTCTCAATTGTTAACGCTTCCACAAGGAGAACATGAAATTGAAGTTTTATGTGAAGATGAAGCAAAAAATACAGCAAATAAAACATTTAATTTTACTGTTTATTTTGATGATGTTGTTCCGCAAGTTTTGAGAGCTATGAATCTAGACGGTACTATACGGCTTGTTACTGACGAAGAAGCAGAGTGTATGTATGAGACAAACCAAACCATTGGTTGCGGGTTTGAATTTAATTCTACAATTCCAAAGTATCTTGCAAAAGAACATAGCTTTGACTCTAAACCCTTAGAAATTTACTTTATCAAATGCCGAGATAAGAAATTTAATACTCCTCTATCATGTTCAACAATAATTAAACCAATAAAGAGACTTTAATGAGGGAATAATAGTATTTATAAATACTAAAAATGTATTAAAAACATGGTGAAGAAAGATAAAAGGGGGCAGTTGACTTTGTTTATAGTTCTAGCGATACTTTTAGTGGTTGCTATTGGTGTTTTATTTTATTTTTATAATCTTGGGGGTTTTTCTTCAGATTCTGGTGTACCTGTTCTTGAAAGTTGTATTTCTAAATCATTAGATGTTGAGATAAAAAAATTGGCTTTAACTGCCGGAGTTATAAGACCTAAATTTAATCACATGTATGGGGGAAATAATTATACCTTCTTGTGTTATACTGACGATTATTATACTCCTTGTGTGAACCAAGCGCCTATTTTAACAAATGTTTTTGAGGATTCTTTGGCAAATATTTTGAAATCTGAGTTTCAAGCGTGTTATGACTCTGCTGTAAGTGATTTAGTTAGAAGAGGGTATGAGGTATCTAAAGGTACGGCTAAATTTGATATTTCTATTGAACCTATGGGGGTTGTTATAAAACTTGATGCACCTTTAACTGCTTCTAGCGGTTTAGGAACAACTCTTACACAGAAGTATAAATATACTTATAAAACTAATTTATATGAGTTATTGATGGTTGCAACTTCCTTGATACAATTTGAGACATATTATGGAGATAGTGAACAGACTACTCAGATGTTTTATTATCCTAATATTATTATAGATAAACAAAGAATTGATGGAGAAATTAAGGTTTATACATTAACTGAAAAGAATGAAGATATTGTCTATCAGTTTTCTGTCAAGAGCTTTCCTTGGCCGGCAGGAGGTTATATCTAATGAGATTTAATTTTTTATTTTTAACTTTTGGACTATTTTTATTAATTGGTTTGTCTTCTGCGATTATTTCTACTCCTTCTGTTTGCTGTGAGCAATCTATAAGTGGAGGAGTTTGTTTGAATCTTGAAGAAAATCAATGTGATCCAGCCTTTAAGGTTGCTTCGACTTCGTGTGAGTCTACAAGTTTTTGTAAACTTGGGACTTGTTATGATTCTGATGAAGGAATTTGTATGGAAAGTGTTCCTCAGAAGGTTTGTACTGAAAGTGGGGGTTCTTGGAGTGAGAAAAAAGCATCTGAACTTTCACAATGTAATCTTGGATGTTGTATAATTTCCGATCAAGCGGCTTTTGTTCCGCTTGTTAGATGTAAAAGATTATCAACTAGTTTTGGAATTGAGATGGATTATCGTCCATCAGTTACTTCTGAAAGCCAATGTATTGCTTTAGCTAATAGCGCGGATAAAGGAGCTTGTGTAACCTATACTGCTAGCGGAGTAAATACTTGTAAATTTTCTACGCGAGGTGAGTGTGGTGCTGAAGATGGAATTATTGCTTTGAATGTAAACACTTCTATTTTTGAACAAGAGTTAGGTAAAAAATTCTTTAAAGATATGCTTTGTTCTGCAGAAGAGTTAAACACAGATAGCGCTAGACAGGCTAAGACTGATTGTTATCAGGGTAAAGTTTATTGGTTTGACGATAAAGGTAATCGCGAAAATGTATATAGTTCTGATAAAGATGCTTCTTGGAATGAGGGAAGAGTTACATCACCTGATGAAATTTGTGCAAGAACAGGAGACTCCAGAGATTGTGGAAATTGCGATTATTTACTTGGTTCTCGATGTGCTGAAAAGTCAGGTCTTTTTGGAGCTCCTAAATTTGGAGATTATATTTGTAAAAAAACAAGTTGTACCGATATGGATGGAAAGGCTAGATTAAATGGGGAAAGTTGGTGCGTTTATGATATTGAACCTGGCAAGGGTTTTGAAGAAGTTGGTTCTAGACATTTTAGGCAGATTTGTGTTGATGGGGAAGTTCTTACAGATCCTTGTGGAGATTTTAGAAATCAGATTTGTATTCATTCAGGAATTTCAACTACTGAAGGGGAGTTTTCAACAGCCGCTTGTAGAGTTAATCGATATCAGGATTGTTCTGCTCAGACCAGAAAAAGGGATTGTGAAAATATTGATCAAAGAGATTGTATTTGGACAGAAAATGTAGATGGTTTAAATTTTCAAACAGGGGGACAACAAAGTAGTTTATCTAATCCTAATGCTAATATAGGATTTAGTAACCCATCTAGTTCGCCTTCTCAAACTGATCAGACTGTGCAATTAATGAATACTGCTGCTCCTTTAGTTAATTCTCTAAATACTAATCCTACTTCAGGTACTATGGTTGCAGGTGCTGCTATTTCTAGTTTAGTTGGATCAGGTAAAGGCCAGTGGGAAATAGATTATGATATTTTAAATAAAGTTTCTAAATTTAATAAGACTGAATCAGAAGAAGGAGGACTTTGTGTTCCAATGATTCCTCCGGGAAGCAAGTTTTGGGAAAATCAGGGTAGTTGTGCTATGGCTTCTGCAAATTGCGAGGTTAAGATTATTATAACAGAGGAGATGGATCTTTTAGCTAAAAAATCTTACGACCATAAGATGATTAATTCTTCTGGGAAAGTAAGTGTTAGTAGTGAGTGTCTTGAGTGGGCAGAAAAACCTAAATCTAGTAGTAAATCATATAGTTTAGTTCCTAAAAAGGATTGGGCAATGAAAGTAAATGCCATTTGTACTTCTATTGGCGATTGTGGAGCGAATATAAATATAAATGATAGATATACGGATGATGGTTATATGTGGAAATATAAAAATGATACATTTAGTTTACTTGGAAATGTTAGAAAAGGTTTATCCACACTTGGTGCGGGAAATGTTATTGCTTCTGATTCTTCTAGTGATTTTGTAATAAATAATGAAATTAAATTAAAGGAGGACAGTTATGTCCTTGTGAAGATATGAAACTAAAATTATTTGTTTGTTTATTGCTAGGTATGTTTTTAGTTTCTTCTGCTTTTGCTGCGGAATACCAATTAAGAAGGGTTTCTGATTTAAGAATTGGAGATACTATTATTGATTCTGAAGGTGGAGAAATAGTTATTGAGAAAATTGAGGGTCAAGGAAAAATTCAGGAGAATTTTGTTTATGAAAGATCTGAATCTCTTATGAATGTTTTATGGGGCAAGATTGCGGGAGAAGAATTACCTGCTCCTATTGTTTCTAGCGGAAGCAATTCTCTTGGTTTATCTTTAGGTGAGAGTGGTGTAGGTGTGGCTATTAGTGGAAATGTTATTGCGGAAATTTCTAAACCTGTATTAGATGGTAAAAAATCCTTTTGGGATAAATTAAAATTTTGGAGTAGAGAATGATTAATAAAAGGGGTTTAGCTGTTTCGCAAGTATTTTTAATGATTTTAGGAATGGTTAGTTTTGCGTTTATGGTGGGCATTGGAAGTAGTGCTCAAGATGATGAGGTCAGCTTAGCTTTGACTGAAGAGGCGATTGAAAGATTACAAGCGGTTGTTATAGAGCCTCTTCCATCGAGTCCCGCTGCAGCAACCTTGCCAGTACCTGGTACTGTTCTAGATATTGTACCGCTTGCTACTGGCACATCTGCTACTGGCACATCTGCTACTGGCACATCTGCTACTGGCACATCTGCCAATAGTTCAAATTATCCTCTTTTCTTTAAAACAGATGTTGGCCCACTTGTAGGGCATCTTGCTGAAGGATTTGTTTGGGCAGTTGGGGCTGCAGCATTTGTTTCTCTTGTTGGTCAACTTGCCAATATTGGTGGTAAGGATAATATCGATGTTAATGCTGCTACTGTTTCAGTAGCTGGAGGAATTTTGGCCGGAAAATTAACTTATGGAGTATTACAGGGTATTGACGGAGGGTTTTGGAAAGGTAGTAAGGCAACTCCTGGAAACTGGTGGGGATCAAAAGGTGTAGCAACAGGAGTTGGTGTTGCAATTGCCTGGTATCTTTATACCTCTCAATATGAAAAAGAAACAGTTAAATTAGAATCTGTTTCATTTCAATGTATGTCTTGGCAGGCACCTCGTGGTGGAGAAGATTGTGATTTATGTAACAAAGGTCCTGTGCCATGTTCTGAATACAGATGTAAATCTTTAGGACAGGGATGCGAGATTGAAAATAAGGGAACTGCTTTTGAAATGTGTGTTTACAAAGGTACTCGTGAAGTAAATCCTCCCGTTATAAAACCGTGGGATGATAAATTAACTGCCGGTTATGCATATACCGATGTAAAGCTTTCGCCTCCTGGACCAGGATTTAAAATCAAAAAAACAGATAGTGTAGATAGCTGTATACCTGCTTTTACCCCTATAGAATTTGGTGTTATTACAGATAAACCTGCGCAGTGCAAGATTGATGTAGAATACAAGGATAGTTTTGATTCTATGGCTACCTTTATGGGTGGAGATAATATTTACAAATATAATCACTCTGAATTTTTGACTTTACCTAAAGCAAAAGATATAAAAAATTCTTCTATAAATCTTGAAATGGGTAATGAAATGACTCTTTATTTAAGATGTAGGGATTCTTGGGGAAATTTAAATCAAGCACCTTATGCTGTAAGATTTTGTGTTGATTCGGCTCCGGATGCAACTGCTCCTCAAATAAAAGCAACTTCTATAGAAACAGAAAGTTGTGTTGCTGCAGATAGAAATTCTACACAAGTAAGTTTCTATACTGATGAGCCTGCTCAGTGTAAATGGGGCTTTGAGAATCAAGCTTATGACTCTCTTCCATATAATATGTCTTGTACTACACAAGTTTATCAGGTGAATTCTATGATGTTATATACATGTAATACCGAGTTAACCGGTGTTAAAAGAGAAGGAACAGATTATTATGTAAAATGCGAAGATAGACAAAATGAACCTAAAAATCTGCGAAATTCAATGGCGCAGCCAGTAGTTTTTAGGTTAAAGGGTTCTAATCCTCTGAAATTAAAGACTGTTCTACCAAATGGCACAATTTATGGTGGTGTTTCCCCAATGAGGGTGGACTTAAGGGCAGAAACTTTGTTTGGTTGTGATGATAATCGGGCTGTTTGCTTTTATTCATCTAGTGGGCTTGAAAGTAGCTATGTTGCTTTCTTTGATACAGATCAGACTTCAGGAATACATATACAAAGATTAGATTTATTTGCTGGAACACATACTTATTTTGTAAAATGTGTAGATGCGGGAGGAAATGTTGCAATTAGTAACACTACCTTTACTTTAGATATTGATACTGCTTCCCCTATTGTAACTCGAGCCTATTATGAAGATGATTATCTAAAACTTGTTACGGTTAGAGATTCTGATTGTGTTTACTCTGCAGATAGTTGTGATTTCTTATTTGAAGAAGGGATTTTAATGCCCTATGCTAAATCTTCTACACACATTGTTGCGTGGGAGAATGATAAAATTTTCTATGTTAAGTGTAGGGATGAATTTAGAAATGAGCCAATAGATTGTTCTGTTGTTATACAGCCTAAAGAGAACTTTTTGAATTATTAGTTTTTGTAGAATCTTAGTTTTGAATCTTTTTTATTTTTGGGTATTTTTTTTAGATTGAATAAGAAGGTTTGCGAAGATAAATATTTATAAAGCTTGCTTGCATGAAAACTACATGGAGAGGGATAATAAGAGGGCGCAGTTGACTTTATTTATAGTTCTTGCGATAGTTATTGTTGGATCTATTGGAGTATATTTTGCTATTTCTTCGGGTGTTTTTGATTCTTCTTCTAGTGCAGCTAAGAAATTTCCAGAGGTTAATTCTTTAGTTGAAGAATGTTTGGAAGAGGTAACTCTTGATGGAATTTACTTTAATTCTCTACAGGGGGGTTATTATAATGTTTCTAGTGAGGATACTTTAACACGGGGATTCTTTGAATTGCCTATTTATTTTGATGATGGAAAGAAGTTGCCAGAGATGAGTGTTTTAGAAGATGAACTTAATAAATATATTGAAGATAATTTGAATTTTTGTTTATTACTAAATGATCTTGAGGCAAGAGACTATGAACTTTCTTTTGGAGATAATTTGGATGTTAAATCGAATATTAAAGGAACTATAGTTGAAATTGTGCTTAATCAAATTGTAACTGTTTCCCGTGAAGATGAAAGTATTCAATTTAAGAGGTTTAGTAAAAATGTTAATTTTGATTACCTTTCAAAATATAATGCTTTGAAGGACTTTTTGGAGGTGCAAGCAGAAGAACCTTTGTGGATTCCATTTACTCAGACGCAAGAGCTTGGTAAGGAATATGGTTTTTCATTTGAAATTAATCCTTTAAGCTCTGAGGGCGATAAAACTAATTATATTTATAGATTTAAATATTTAAATATCGAAAAGCATAAAAATCTTGATTATTTCTTTGTGTTTGGAGTGAGGTATAACGTATGATAAATCAAAGATTGTTTTTAGGATTTTTGGTAATAGGTTTATTTGTAATCGGAATGGGTATTGGAATAGGTGCGAATGTTCCTGTTGTTGAGGTCGCGGTAGATGGTTCTGCTACTGTTGCAAATCCTCCGGTTGCTGATTCTGTTGCTTTATTAGATACTTTTAAGAAACAAGAGGATCGTCTTAAGCCTTTTGGGATAGAGCTAAGTAAAGAGGGGATAATGATGCTTGAGAATTCTAAGGATTCTTCGCTGACTGGCTCTAAATTGGGACTTGAAGTTTTGCCAGGGGACTTGATTCTTGCTAAACTTCCAGAGGGTAAGGGGGATTTGTCGTTTAATGCTTCTAAAGTTCAAGACTACTGTGAGCAGAATAAAATAAATGTGACCTTGACAACAGATGGGTTGAAATTTAGTAATGGTGCTATCTATTCCAATGGAGATATAACCTTTCCAGGTGAAGGAAAGATTGTTTTAACTGGAGAAGATGCGAGTCCTGCAAGGGCAGATTTAAGTAATGTTGCTCCAGCAGATTTCACTTCTTTGAAAAATTTTGAGATAAAAGGAGATAATTCTGTTGTTAAAGATCATTTAGGGAATACATATACTGATACGAATTTTAAATTAGATCGAGTTGGAGATGATGGGGCTTTAAAGATTACTGCAACAACACCTGTATCTATAGATTACTCTGGGAAAAGATTTGGAACTTTAAATGTTGGGCAGATGACTATGAATCCGGCTAAAAATACTCTGATGACTGGTAGAAGAAGTATGGATACAGATGACACTGTTTTTGTTTTACAAGATAATCTTGTTTCGGATAAAACTGAAAATGTGGTTACATTGTCTGGGAAGTTAGATCTTTTTGATCAGCTTGACTTGTATAATGAATATACCACTGATAAAAACCTTCCAAAAGTGTTCTTTGGTCTAGATGATGGAAGTTCTATTCCTATGTTCGCTGCGGATATTTCAAATGGTGCTGTATTTTTTGAGGATGTTAACCCTCTTTATTCTTTTTTTGCAGATGTTCATGATGAGGGGGAATTGAGTTGGATTTTGCAGGATTCAGACGAGATGAAATTTATGGCTAATAAAAATGGACTTTTTGTTGGTCCCGATAGGTTGTCCTTGGAAACTTCAAAACTTGAAGAGATACTTATAGATTTGGATAATCGTTCAGAAGCTAGTCCAACTCTTCAAATAAATACAGAACTTATTAGGGAGTTATATCCTAGCCTAACAGATACCCAAATAAATGAGGTTATAGATACGTATGATTGGGAACAAAATTATTTTGATAAGTTGGTTAGTGAATTAGAGGGGGATTATCTTGTTGATGAGCTTGTTACAACATTTGTTGCGCCTGAGGAAGATTTTCAAAGTGTGGTGGTAAATGATGACGTTGCAGTCGCTATTACTCCTGAAGTGGTGACTTCAGAATCTGGACTGGCGGAGGTTTCTGGCAGTGGAGAGGTTGGATCTGCTATTCCTTTGTCATTGTCTTTAAATACTCTTTCTGAAGGGGATAGCCAGATAAAGATTGCAGATATAGTTGTTTCAGACTTCAAGGGGGAGGAGATACAAAATTTGTTGGTTGATTTTGCAATTGAAAGCGGAGAGTTTACTGAGGAGTCTAGGGATGATGCTATCGGGAGGATAGCTGGAACTTCTTTCGCTTCTAAAAGTATTGTTACAGCATTAAATAAAAAGTCTTCTTTAACGGCTTATGAACAGGCGTTTGTAAGTGATTTGGTTAATCAAGGATATCTTACTGGAAGTCATCCGAATTATCAAACTACTCCGCAAGCTTCAAATGTTCCGTTAATTATTTGGGATGGTTCATTAGCAGGCACTGGAGTTGATACATGGAATCATGAAGTGGTTCATGGAGTTTATTATTCTGCGGGAGATGATTATCAAAAAGCTGTGGCTAGTTGGTGGGATAGTCTGGATGACCTAAATAAACAAAGCTTGAGGAGTGAATTGAATAGAAAGGGATATAATGTGGCGGATGAGGAGGTTTTACATGATGAAGGTTCTGCATATTATATAGACGAAAACTTAGCAGAAGGAAAGTCTGTTCGTATCGGAAAATATTTATTTAGTACCGATGTTGATGGGAGGTTGAAGTTAACTTTACAGTTAATTGTTTCTTTGTTTAATCGGTTCGCGATTTTAGATATTTCTTTTATTCTCCGCACTGTACCTTAATTTATTTTTATTAAACCATTTGTTATTATCTATGAGTTTAAGATTAATTTATCTATAAATTGAAAACTCTTAATAATTATATCTTAGAAATTTTTTATTGGTATATTCTACGTTTGTTAGGCCTCAATTCTTTAATTTTTCTACCCCCTTAGTTCTTCTTTAATCCTTAGGGGTTAATCTTTATTGACAAAACGCTTTTAAACTCTTATTCTATTAAACTTTAAGGAGAAGAGATGAGAAAATTAACTAATAAAAAAGGAGATATAAATTTGTCTTTTGGAGTAATTTTTTCAATTATACTTATAGCTGTTTTCATATTCTCCGCAATTTACGCTATTAATTTCTTTTTGAATTACAGTGAGTGTAGTCAAATTGGCAAGTCTTATGAATCTCTTCAGGAGCAGGTTAGTAATACCTTTGTATCTCAGTCTACCTTAAATAAAAAAGTAAAACTATCTCTTCCAGGTTCAATTGAAATGATTTGTTTTGCGAATCTTTCTCAAGCCCAGAGAGGTAGTTATGCACAAGAATATGATCTAATAAGCGTTTATTCTTATGAAGAGGCAAATACCTTTTTACTTCCAGGAGAAAATTCTTGTAACATGCCTTTTAAACAAATAAAAAGGATTAATCTTCCAGAGATTATTAAAACCCATAATCCTTATTGTATATATGTAGAAGAGGAATTAACTTTAAACAAAAAGATCTATGATGCTTCGGTCCTAATAGAATAATTTTATTTTTCCAAATAATACAACATTTAAAAATACCTTAAACTTATAATTTATATGGTCTTTAAAGAAAAAAAAGGGGAATTTAATTTTGTTTGGCTTTTTGCAATAATTGCAGGGACTGCAATTTTATTACTTGCGATTTTTGGCGCAGTTAAATATGGTATGGGTACTTCTACTAGACAAAACACTGAAATTGCCAAGGCATTAGCTGTTGTAACCGATTCTATGCAAGCAGGATTTGCCTCCGGTAGGCTATCTACGGTGAATTTTAAAAAAGATACTTTAATTTCTAATGAATGTTTTACTGGAAGTTTTGGCTATAGCGAAATATCAGCTATGACTCAGGAAAGGTCAAGTGACCAATTTGAAGTCTTTGGTAATCCTATTTCTGTTAATAATAAGTATCTTTTTATTTCGGATAAGCCCGCTAAAAACTTTTATATCTTTTCTGTGCCTATCTCTTTTGCTTTTAAGATCGCAGATGCCATAATTATTGATTCTCAAGAATATTGCTTTACGGGTCTTGATGATGAATCGGATATTTTAAGTATGTTAGGCGTACTTGGTAAGAAAGCTAAATTTGGAGATTTAAATTGTACGGAGGATTCTATTAAAGTTTGTTTTGGCGGAGGAGGTAGCGGTTGTGATATTAATGTCTTACCTAGTTGTAATTCTTTTTCTTGTCAGAGTGAGTATGAAACTGGCATTGTTGAAAAAGACACTTATTCGTTAGATTATGCTGGAAACCTTCTTTATCCTGCAATCTTTTCTGAGGAAGAATCTTATTTATGTAATGTTCAGAGGTTATTATACAGACAACATATTCTTGCTGAAATGTATTCTAAAAAGATTGATTTTATGGGTGCTAGAAATTGTAATGTTGATTTAGGTTTAGAACTTGAGGCTTTAAAGGGAGAAAGTTTTGATGCAAGTCTGGATCTCACTGGATTTGACTTGGCTGATATGTATCAAGGTTCATTAGATATAAAAGATAAAGAAGATAGGGGGTCATGTAGATTATGGTCCTAATCTTTAATAGTTTGAATTATAAACGGGCACAGTTTGAGATCCAACAAATGGCCTTTATGCTTGTTGCTGTCTTTGTTTTTTTTACATTAGTTGGTTTATTTTTTCTTCAATTAAGCTTGGGTGATATGAGATATTCAGCCCAGGAATTAGAACGAAAACAAGTTATTAGTGCTTTACTTTCTTGGTCTGAACTTCCTGAATTAAGCTGTTCTGATAGTAGCAGTGGTTGTATCGATGAGGATAAGCTTTATGTTCTTTCTTCAGAGGATTTTAATAGGCTCTATGGTTCTTTTTGGCCAGTTGCATCTATAAAAGTTTATAAAATTAATTCTAACTTTTCCGCAGGGGAAATTACTTGTCCTGGTTTAAATTGTAACTATTATAATATTTATAGTTCTAGCCAGGTGGATGGTGAAACTATTGCAAGTTATGTTTCATTATGTAAAAAGGTAAAAAAAGATTCGGTTGTGTTTGAATCTTGTGAGCTTGCTACTCTTTCTATTCTAATGAAAAAGGTTGGCGAAGAATAATACTATTTTATCTTTTTACTTCCGTTTGGTTGTTTTTGATAACATTTCCGGCGGTTACTATCGTATCTTTTCCAAGTGTAACTAATTTTAAGCCTGTCTCTCCTAGCCAGCCCATATAAATTGCCAAAGAATTTATTGTGGTGCTTGGAGAACTAAAGTCCATTTTACCTGTTTGAATCATTGTACTCATAGAGAAGTAAAGAACAGCTAGAATTGCTAATAAGATCATCATGTGCCAGGTCTTATTATAGTGTTCAAATTTTAGAAACGCTAGAATGATCAATACAAGTACTATTGCTATTATCCACCACATAATATCTTTAAGTAATACTGCTATAAAAAGCTTTTTATAGTTGTTTTCTTAGATATTGTTATGAAAGAGAGTTTTAAGATTTATATTTTTAGACATGGTCAGACTTTTTATAATCGTGATAAGGTGTTTACTGGCTGGAAGGATTCTAAATTAACTCCTTTAGGCGTTAAACAGGCTAAATTTATTGGAGAAAAATTAAAAAACAAACAGTTAGATGTAGCATTTCAAACAAAGCTATCTAGAAGCAAGGATACCTTAAAAGAAGTCTTAAAGTTTCACCCAGAGTGCAAAGAGTTAATTGAAGCAAATCATATGATTGAAAGAAGTTATGGGTTGTTTGAAGGTTTATCCCATAAGAGAGTTATAGAAGAATATGGTGAAGAGAAGTTTAATCAATGGCATCGAAGTTGGAATATTCGGCCTCCGAAAGGAGAATGTTTTTCAGATGTTGAAAAACGGGTTAAAATCTTTGTTAAAGACTTAAAGAATTTTATAAAAAAAGAGAAAGTGAATGTTGCTATCTCTGCGCATGGTAATTCTATTAGATTATTTAGAAAGATCATGGAAGAGTTGTCGATTAAAGAAACTTGCGAATTAACTATCCCCTATGATAAGGTTTTTGAATATAACTTGAATGTTTAAGGTATTATCTCTGGTCCAAAATACTTTTCATAATTAAAATCATCTAAGGAAACCTTCTTTGTCTTTATTGCTTTTTCAATTCTAGGTAATTGCTCTTTTAATTCATCTATTAGAAATTTAATTGAATCACAAATCATTTCATTGCCTTCTGCTGGCCAAAGGTTTGCCTTTCGCCAGTATAGACATCTTCCTCCGCAAATGGTGTAATAATCACATTTAGAACATTCTTCTGAACAATCAAATTTTTTTAGTTGTTTTGGACTTGAATCTAGTGTACCTGCATTAAAATCTTCAATATAGTTCATTATTGGGCAGGCAACTACTTTTCCATCTAAAGTGATAGCGTAACCCGAATGCCCAGCTCCGCAGCGAAGTTTTGTTGGCTGATTTTTTAGTAAACTCTCTACAATTCCTAGAAATGGATAAAATTTTAAAACTTTTCCCTTTTCAATTTTTGAGATCCAGTATCCCATCAGATTTTTTGTTTGATTGTTGTATTCTTTGAAGAATTTACTAATTTTCTTTTTATCAAAGTCAAACTTATAAAATCCACAATCAATTTGCCAATGTATTGAATTAAATCCTTTTTTATTTAAAAAAACTACTTGTTCTTCTAAATCTGGAAAGTCTTGATCGATTGTCATTCTAGCTATTATTTCCCCAGAATATCCTTGTTTTTTTATACTTTCAATATTCTGCATTACCTTGTCAAAAGTTCCTATACCCCTATTAAAGTCTGTTCTCTCTTTTGTTCCATCAAGAGATACAAGGATTTTGTCTATTTTTTTTAGATATTTCATGGGTAATTTGTCTAGCAACTTACCGTTTGTTTGCATTCTATAGGGTACATCTATACTATCTATTATTTTTTTTATAAGGTCAATTTTTAGAAGCGGTTCTCCCCCATAAAATATCAAAACAGCCTTTGGATCACTTAGTACGAAGTCTTTTAGTTTTTTTAGGTCAATTTCCTTATTTTCAGAAGAAAAACAGAATTTGAATTTTTTGTCTAATCCATTGTCGAATTCTTTAAAACTTTTTTCATAGCAATACCTACACTGGGAGTCACATTCATCGGTTAAAATTAGGTGGTAATGCATAAAATTTCTAAATAATATAGATTTATAAAATCATCTACTTTAAGCTAACTATGAAATACTTTTTTGTTTTAGGTAGAAATCCAGAATTATCCCGTGCGGAGCTATTTGTTTACTTGGAAGCAAGAGATGTTTCTTTTAAAGAAGTTTCTTTTAATGATAATTTAGTAATACTTGATTTAGAAAAAGAGTTTAAGTTTAATATTCAAAATTTTGGAGGGTTAATCGGTTTAGGTAAACTACAGGAGTTTTCTAATAAACTTGATTTTTCTACTTATTTAGATAAGCACGAATTTGTAGAACTAGATAAATTTACTTATTCCCTTGTGGGAAATTTAGATAGTTCTATTTTTTCTAGTAAGTTCAAAAAAGATAAAAAGAAAGCACAAATAAGAAATTTTGGGAAGAAACTTAGATTTCAATCCGGAGAAAATATTTTTATTCCTACTGTTGATGTTGAAATTTTTGCTTTTTCTAAGGGTTCTAAAATATTCTTAGGTTTAGTTGAGCAAAAGTTTTTCTCAAAAGATGTTGAAAAAAGAGATATGAAAAAGCCAGTTAGAAGAGAAAGTCTTGCAATTTCTCCTCGGATTGCTAGAATTTTAATAAATCTTTCTGGTGCAAAAGAAGGCGATTTAATTTTAGATCCTTTTTGCGGTGTTGGAGGTATTATCCAAGAGGCTGTTTTAATGAACATTAATTGCATTGGAATTGATTTAGATGGAGAAGCTATTTCTGGTGCAAAAGAGAATATGACTTGGCTTAAAAATAATTATTCTTTTAAGTCTAAGGTTGAATTTATTCGCGGAGATTCTATAAATGCACCAAATAGGCAGTATTGTGCTATTGTTGCGGAGTCTTCTTTAGGTGATATACTTAGAAGAAAGCTATCTAAGAAGCAAGCAGAAAGATATTTAGATAATTTTTTGACAAAAGTTATTCCTTTGCTTAGAAAATTTAAGGAAGTTAAAAGACCAAATGCGAAAATTGCGATAACTTTTCCATGTTTTGAAGGTGTTGAAATAAAAAAGGAAGATATTTGCGGACCGAGTGGTTTGAAAGGATATTCATTAAAAGATGTTAATTTTCCTATTGTTGAAAAAAGAAATGATCAATTTGTCAATAGACAGATTTGGGTATTTGTATAATTGTTTTATTGTTTTTCAGGATAAATAAGGGTTCTATAAATCTTATTTAGCTTATCCATGAATCTTAGATCGCAGGGTTTTAAATGATATCTTATATTTAGTGCTGATTCGTTTGTTTGGGTAGTTATTTTAGGATTATATCCAGTTAGAATTATAATCTCTGGAGGGAGTATCTCGCCTGAATCGACTTTTTCTTCTATTTTTTTTATTAAGCCAGATCCATCCAGGTTCGGCATAAAAAGATCCGTACAGACCAGAGGGTAAGATTGTTGTATTTTTCTTAATTGATCCATTTTTAAGAGAGCATCTAGGCCATCCTCTGCAAGATCTGCTTCTAAGCCTTTTAGATTTGCCATTAGTTTTAATACTTCTCTTATTGGTTTTTCATCATCTACGATTAATATTTTTTCAACATATTCCATAGATGATTTCAATAGGGTTGCTTTTTAAAGATTTGTAGAGCTCTATTCTCTTCGTGTTTGCCAGGAAACAAAATCATATGCGATTTCGTTCCCATGTCTGTAGAGTATTTTTTTGTTTGTTTTTTCAGAAGATAAGAGGTCATATATTAGTATGGCTGTTTCAGTATATTCTTTAGATTGATATTGTTTCAATAAGTATCTAAATGTTTCATTTTCTTTTTTGGCAATTACTAGGATGGTTCTATCTACGGTGGTTTCTGCTAAACTTTTCTCGGTTACTTCATATCCTTGTCTTTCAAGTAGGCTTCTAAAATTTATCATATTTGTCATTCTTTTAAGTTTTTTATTTCCTTTTTAAATCTTTTAGAAGCAAGTTTAAGCGGTTTTATTTTCTAATTCTTTAACCAATTCAGAAATTTCTCTTGCAATATCTGCATTTACTGAAATAGAATCTATACCTTGCTCTACTAAAAATTTAACCATTTCTTTGTTACTTCCAGCTTGACCGCAAATAGATGTTTCTACATTATGTTGTTTGCATTCTCTTATTACTCGAGAGATTTGTTTCTTTACTGCCCAATCAAGTTCATTATATAGATATTGAACCTGTTCATTACCTCTATCAATTGCAAGTGTATATTGAGTTAAATCATTTGTTCCAAAAGAGATAAAATCTATTCCTACTTCACAGATATCTTTTATTAAAATTGCAGCTGCCGGTGTTTCAATCATTACTCCTACCTTTACTTTAGCATCAATTAAACCAAGATCTTGCATTAGTTGTTTTGCTTGTTTAACTTCTTCAACAGAGATTATTTGAGGGAACATTACACCAAATTTATGGCCCTTTTCAGCTAATTGTTTTATTGCTAAGAGTTCTGATTTAAATATATCTAGATTTTTTAGAGAAAATCTTATTCCATGCATTCCAAGCATAGGGTTCTTTTCTATTTCTTTTGGTGCACCAGCTAGATTGGAATATTCATCTGTTCTTATATCGGAAGTTCTAACCCATAATTCTTTTCCTATAAACTGTTCTGCAATCTTTTCTAAATTAAATCGTATGATTTCTTGATATTCATTTATTTTATCTTCTTGTTGAAATTTTACGGGATGTTTCTGAGTTGATGCAATTATCCCTTCTAATCTTACGAGACCTACTCCATAAGCATTTGTTTTTGCAGCTCTTTCTGCAAATTCGGGTAAATCTACCAGTACCTTTATCTTTGTTTTTGTCTGGATAATTGGAAGAACTTCTACTTTCTTATTTTCAGCTTTCCCTAAGAAAACTTTTCCAGAGAACCCATCTACTGTAACTATCATTCCATCTTCTAATTTGGATGTTGCATTTTCTGTTCCTACTACTGCCGGTATTCCCATTTCTCTTGATACAATTGCTGCATGGGCAGTTACTCCTCCTTGGTCTGTAACGATTGCACAAGCTTTTTGCATAGAGACTACCATATCTGGATTAGTCATTTCTGTTACTAACACATCTCCATCTTTTATTTTGCTCAAATCTTCCATTGTGTGGACAATTCTAACTATCCCTGAGCCAATTCCCGGACTTGCAGGCATTCCTTGGACTAATACTTGTCCTTCTAATTCTTGAACTTCTTGTTTATTGCCTAATGTGGTTATTGCTCTTGTTTGTAGTATGTATATTTTTCCATCTTCTACTGCAAATTCTATATCTTGCGGTTTTCCATAGTGTTCTTCTAATTTTAGGGCATATTCAGCCAATTGTTTTATTTCATGCGTTTGAAGAACTTTTTGAATAGATCTTTCAGGGCTTAGTTGAATTGTTTTAGTTATTCCTGAAGAATCTCTAACTATTGCAATCTTTTTATCTTGTATTTTTTCTGTTAATATTTCTAAATCTCTTGAGAGTATATAATCGTCTGGCTTGATTACTCCTGAAACAATTCCTTCTCCTTGACCGAAGACTGCTTCAATCATGATATTTTCATGTGTCACAGGATTTACAGAAAACATTACTCCGGATTTATCTGAATTAATCATTTTTTGTACTACTGCCGAAATACCTACAAATGCATCAAATCCTTTTTTTACTCGGTAATATATTGATCTTGCAGTGAATATAGATGCAAAAACCCTTTTTACTTTTTCTATTACTTCTTTAGTTCCTTTTACATTAATGAAACTTTCTTGTTGTCCAGCAAAACTCGCATCTCCTAAATCTTCAGCTGTTGCTGAAGAACGAACTGAAACAAATATAGGTTCTCTTGCAGTTTTCATTATAGCTAAGGCATATGAAGAGTTTTTCATGCCATCTAGATCTATATTAAATGTATCATAGGCTTCTAGAATTTCTTTTTCTAGATCTTCAGGCATTTTTGTAGCTACAATTAACTCTCTTATTTCTGTTGCTTTTTTTGTTAGGGCTCCAGTATCATTAATATCAATCTTAGAAAGCATTTGATTTATCTGGTCTTTAATAGATGTCTTTTCAACAAAATAATGAAATCCTTCAGTTGTTACAATAAAAGCTGGTGGAACAGGAAAACCAGCATTGTACATCTCACCAAGGTTAGCTCCCTTGCCTCCTGCAATTGGAACGTCTTTTTTAGATAACTCTGCTAACCACCTAATATAACCCTCTTTCATAAGGTATTAAGGAGAACGGGTTTTATAAATGTTTGGTGGAAATTTTGGAAAGTGTTTTAAACTATTTTTCTGTCTAAACAATATGAGAATTTTAGTCATTGGCGATTTCCATGGCGATTTATCTAAATCCTTAGAGAATAAAATAAAAAAGATAAATCCGGACTTAATTCTAAGTCCAGGGGATTTTTGTGGAGATAAGACTCTTTCGAAATTCTTTTTTAAAAAAATTTACGGTAAGAAGGATGAATCAATTAGTTTAAAAGATCTTTTAATTTTAAAAGGTTTAGAAGAGATTTCATTTAGAAGGGGAGTTTTGCTAATTAAAAATCTTAAGAAGTTAAAAATTCCTATGTTTTCTATAAGAGGAAATTGGGATCCAACACCATTTGGAAGAGACATCCTGGGCGATTTAGATGAAGAAAATATAGATCGAGTTAGTGTTTTTGAGAAGTTAGAGAATTCTAAATTTTCATTTATTGATCTGAGTTTGAAGGAGTTTGATACTTTTATTTTGGTTGGGGGAGTATCATCCACATCACCTCAAAGGATTAAGAAAAATATGGTCGAGAAATTAGTTAAACAAGAAAATATAACTTTAAAAGAAGCAAAGAAATCTATTGCATTATTAACTAGAAATTGGAATATAAGACAAAAACTATATGATCTAAATTTTAAGAGAGCTTTAGATATTCGCCAGAAAACTGGTAAAAAAATTATTTTTTTAACTCATAATTGCCCATATAATACTAAACTTGATAAAGTTAGGAAAGGGCCTGCAAGAGGAAATCACTATGGCTCCTATCAGGAAAGATTGATTATTAAACGGTATAAGCCGGATTTAGTTTTTTGTGGGCACATGCATGAAAATTTTGGCAAGGTTAAATTGGGAAAGTCGGCTGTTTATAATGTTGGTAGTGCACTTGATGGAAAGTTTATAGCGATGGAAATTTAAGATAGACTATCTTTTATTTTATGGAAATTGAGTGCCTACTATTTTAAAATTAAACAAAGCCTTAAAAACTTTGTTTAATTTTATACCTTATGGATACTTATGAATTGTCAGAAGATTTAAGGGTGCGAACAATGAGTGCGGTGGAAAGGATTAGTTCTCGGCCTAGAAATCTTGCTCAAGCTGAATTAAGGGATTTAAGACTTCATGCTGCCTTAGTTGTAGAGGACATCCACCGTAGAGAGAAAGATTCTTATTATTCTATTTCTAGGATGAGATTTAATTAAATCTAAAGTCTAGTACCCTTGAGTCTGGGCTGAGTAGAAAAATCATATCGTCTTTAAACCTAACTCCTCTTGCTACCTTTTGTATTAATTCTCTATTTGACTTATCCATATAAAACTCCATAAACTTTTCAGGGTAGTGTTGTTTTAGAAT
>CAZKBE010000002.1:28647-39156 GCA_964551115.1 Candidatus Woesearchaeota archaeon | reverse complement strand
TAATTGTTTTTTCAATTTTATCTGCCTTAGGAATAGGATTATTAAACGAGGTAATTGAATTCGGAATGGTTATTTTTGCCGACGCAGCAGATGCAGTTGGGGGATATTATAACACCGCACTCGATTTAGTCTTCAATTTAATTGGTTCTATTATTGGCCCATTATTTGCAATTAAATATCTCGATAAAAGATGAAAATATTAAAAAAGCAAAATAAAAAAATTTATTTATTTGTTGGAATTTTCATAGCGATAGCTTTATTTAGTCTAATTCTTCATTTATTAAATATGGAAAAAGGATCAATTATTGTTTTAGAGACAACATTGGGAAACATTGAGATTCAATTATATGCTGATATGCCAATAACTGCGGGGAATTTCAAAAAATTAGTCGAGCAGGGATTTTATGATGGAACAATATTTCATAGGGTTATGGCAGACTTTATGATTCAAGGAGGAGATCCTACTGGAACCGGCACGGGTGGTCCAGGATATAAGATTAAAGATGAGTTTGTTAAAGGGCATTCAAATCTAAGGGGAACAATTTCTATGGCAAACTCTGGGCCAAATAGTGGTGGTAGCCAATTTTTTATTAATGTGGTTGATAATACTTATTTAGATTTTGACAAAGAACCTTTCACAAGTAAACATCCAGTATTTGGGGAAGTTATTAATGGGATGAATATAGTTGATAAAATATCCGATGTTAGAACAAATTCTCAGGCTAAACCTTTAGAAGAAATTAAGATATTGAAAGCAAGAGTAAAGTAATATTATCCATTAACAGATGCTTTAGTTTTTTATAATCTTAATCCGGATTATTTAGAACTTAGTAAACATTCCTACAGAATAGGAATTAATTTCACCCTCAGTAGTATTCCTTCCTTCTAGGTTATATCTTTCTATTAGGACCTCAACTCCTCCACCTGCGCCACCTATTTGAGCAGATTCAGGTTTAACCCATGTAAGTCTAATTCCTAAGCCATCGGCATCTAATTTTTCGCTTCCAATCTTGTCTTCTTCACCAAATCTATGATGTCCCCACTCTCTTCTAAATTTTAGATAAGGTAAAGAGGCCTCTGTTCCAAAACGCCCCATCGAAGTATTGATAGTTAAACCAATAAAAGGATACATTTCCAAAAAGTCCCGGCTGACTTTGTCATATGCAAAAGAACCCTTCCCCGAACTTCTTCCATCTCCTGGTTGCTGTTTAAAATCGGCCATAGCCATATCACTTTTAGCATCTGCTATTTGTCCATCTAGACTTAATCCAAAGTCTACTCCCGCGGTTAGTGCTACTGCTCCATACTCTGCGTTTGCTTCTACACCAAATCTTAAAGGAATAATTTCAAAACCATTGTCTGCCTTAACTCGAGCCGCACCACTTACAAACCCCGAATCATCTGGATGTGGCTGAACTGTTTTTGACTCTATTAACTCTAGACTATTATATCTTGGAGCCCAAGCGAATCTTCCATTTATACTTGTATTACCTTCAGCAGAACTTTTACTAGGAAATATCAATGAACTGGTTAAAAGTGCCAATCCTGCAAATTCTCTAAGTGTTCTCATATTTATAAAAGGTATAGGAGATTTAAAAGGATTATCAATATTAATAGTATATATCCCTAGTATCTAGATTAAGGTAAAACCTACAAGAAGATCGTAGATAAACTTGTAGAGGTTGCCCAAATTTTAGGGCTAAATCTTTAGAAGAAATTAATATCTTAAAAGCAAGAGTAGAGTGGAATTACTTTTTAATCAAAAGATATCCTATTGCAACGATACATATCCATTGAAATGCTGTTAAACCTATTAAGAAGATAGGTTCAACCCTTATAAATTCTATAAAAAATCTAAATGTAAAATAAGATAACATCAGTACATTAAATAAGCTACCGGGGGCAGGGTTTTTTGTTTTTCTCCAACTTAGATAAACGAACATTCCCAGCATAAAAATAGATTCATATAATTCTGTCGGATGCCTTAGGAAACCATCTCCAAAGTTAATCCCCCAAGGCAATAGAGTTTCTTTTCCGTAGCAGCATCCTCTCAAAAAGCAACCAATTCTCCCAATAGCGACTCCCAAGGCAATTGCCGGAGCAAATAAATTTCCTCTTTTTTCTTTAATATTTAGTTTATACTTAACAATCTTTACTCCGATAAAACCACCAATTAATCCGCCAAGTATTGTTCTACCAGAAAGCAGAAAGGAGATATCGGGTAAATTAGCCACAATTTGGTCCCAGTAAAGGAAAATAATAGGTAGTTTAGCTCCGAGCGCTCCACCAATTAAAGCTCCGATTAATATGTAAAAACCATTTTCATCATTTCTTTTTGTTTTTCGTGCTTCATTCCAATAAACTAGACAACCGACAACAATTGCCAAAATCATAAAAAAAGAATAAGAAGGAACAGGAAATTTTCCAATAAAGAAAAGAATTGGTCTAATTCCCCACTCTGGATTTGGAACTAGATGAGAGTCGATCATTTCTTATTTTCTCTAGTTTCTTTCATTTTTCTAGAGAAAGCACAACACGTTCCATTAGACATACAAACATAAACCTTAGAAGCCGGACAAAATCCTAGAGCTGAAATAGTTTTCATTACTGCAAAGAATAAAACAAATCCCCATCCAACTGTCTGATTTCCAAAATATAGAAGTAAAACACAGATTCCGGCAATAATTGTTCCTAATGAATGTGCAAACCTCATTGCCTTAACATTTAAAATTTCATCTTTTGATTTAATAAAAAGTCCAAAAGTATATCTCCAAATTAAAATCATCGGAGCATATTTCACAGTGAATAAAGCAGAAAGTAAAAGGATTACAAAGCTTAATAGGATCAGTTCTTTACTTTTAACGATTAATGCGACCCAAACTAAAATCATAACTCCTATTCGACAGAATAAAAATTCTGTACTTTTAATTTTGGTTATTTGTTGTTTCATTTTTACCATCCGCCGCCAATTGTAATTAAGCAAGCTCCAAATAAGAGCAGTAAAATAAATATAGGCAGAACAAAAGCGATCCAAGCTCCAACACGTACGAGTCTCCTATTTGGAAAGTATTTTTTCGCTAAAACTAGTGTGAGTATCAGAGGTACTACAAATCCAAAAATCCCCAAAATTGGAAAAAGACCTAGTGTAAACAGACCTGGAAAAAGACCTAGTGTAAAAAGACCAAAACCGAACGAAATCCAAAAAAAGTTTACACCCATAAATAATAAACCTAAAATGGCCCCAATTCCATAGCAAATACCAAAACCTATAAAAAAATCTATAACTTTGCTATACTTTCCAGAGGTATAAGTGTCTTCTGAAAGAATTTGGCTTTGCATTTCATTTACCATCTTATTTTTGGAAAAAACATTCCCACATTTTTTCTATAGTCTTTATAGTTTTTAAATTGTTCTGTTAGCAGTTTTTCTTCCTGTTTTGCTCGATAATACATCATCGGAACAAAAATAAAGCTATTTAATAAAAATGCTATCCAGTTTAGATAGAGGACCGAGCAGGCATAAAAAATCCAAATTAAAGAAGCATATAGTGGATGGCGAACAACCTTATACACTCCGTTTATAACTAGTGTGTGATCTTTATAAATTTTAATCTGGTTAGCCCAATTTTTTCCTAATAGGATCCTTCCATAAACATTAAAATAAACTCCTACAATAATAATTATCCAGCATAAAATTGAAATAAACCATAAACCAACTAAGGAGACATTCGGATCTAATTTTCCAAAACTAAATCTGATTACCAAATAGAATAATATAAAGAATAAAGTCATAGTTCCGGTTTCTACAAAACTTCTTTTTTCTTTTCTAGTTTTTTTATCAGGCTTATTTTCTAGAAAGTCGATAGTTACCGCCAGAGCAATTAATAAAAAGGCAATCCCAGTTACTATAAAACTGATTATAGGACTTAACATTTTAATTTTATTTTTTAGTAATCCTTTTTATTACTCTGTCACATATAAAAATTGCCAATAATCCTCCAAGTATCCAAGCACTAATAAAGACAATCCCGCCAAGCTTATTACTCCAAGCCAATGAAAATCCCCAAAGGCCTATCGGAAAACAGCTTCCAACAAATACTAAAGGTCCTAATATAAAAATAGTCAACAAAATCAATATTGTCTTCTTTGCTTCCATGATTTTACTTAATTCATCTTATTTATATAGTTTTCTGTAAAACATATTATAACTAGAAAAAGGAATTCTCTTTAAGTCTGGCGTGATAAAATGAACACATTCTTTTTTCATAGATCTCATATCAAAGTTATACTTATCTATAAATGATACAACACTTATTCTAAAAGAATGTTCATCCCACCAACTCATCTTTTCTTCATCGGTTAAAGTTTTATAATTTTTTGGAATCAACTTACCAAAATCGTTAAAGAACTTTGAGAAACAACTACAACAGCCAATTAGTATGGTTTTATCATCTAGAATTTTGTCTGCATCAAATGCAAAAGTATTGTCTATAAGTGGAAGATAATTCTTAACATCTACCTTTCTAGTCAATGGAAAAAAGCCGTCCTTATCTTTGTAAAGATAACTTACTCCAACACGATGAACATTACATGGCAAGGGGACAATATCGGTTTTTTTTATCACCCCTCCAGTTTGTTGTTCTAATCTATTTATCACTCCTGAAAGAGTGATTCTATCTGTTGTATCAACCTTATTTGATCTTCCAAAAAAAGCAACAGGTTGAAAGTTTATTCCTCTAATTCCGGGCGTATTAATAGCAAACTCAAAGATTTTTCCTATTTCATCATCATTTATTCCTTTTTGTACGGTAGCAACTAATGTTACAGGTAGCTTATATTTTTGTAAATTCTTAATTGCTTTTAATTTAGTTTCTAATAAATCTTTTTTTCCTCTAAAAAACTGAGATACAGAATCCTTGAATCCGTCAAACTGTAAGTAGATTTCAAATCTTCCTTTGAATTTAGCTAATGATTTAACAAAGTCTTCATCGGAAGCTATCCTTAAACCATTTGTGTTGAGCATTACATATCTAAATTTCTTCTTTTTAGATATCTCAATAATTTTAGTTATATCTGGGTGGGTTGTTGGCTCTCCCCCGCTAATCTGTAATATCTCTGCATTTCCTCCTTCTTTTCTTTGGAAGAAATCCATCATTTTCTCAATTATTTGTACATCTAGATGTTTTCCTTTGCCACTCGAAGCATAACACATTGGACAACCAAGATCACACTTTCCTGTTATGTCTATTAGGGCATTACAAGTATGCTGTTCATGAGACGGACAAAGGCCGCAATCAAATGGGCAACCTTTTGATTTTTTTGTTTCAGGTGAGATAGTGTTACCCGGCTTATCATAACTACTTTTTCTTAGATGATATTCCGCATCTTCTTCTAGAATTTCTTTTTGAAGTCCGTGCAATTTGCAAGTTTTATAAATAAATACTTTCCCATTCTCAATCTTAATTTTCGCAGGGATTATTTTTTCACAGATGTTACACAAAGAGCTTGTTTCTTCTAATATTTCCTCTCTCATAATTATTAAATTAAATTCGACTATAAAAATCTACCTTAAAACAATTGGTTCAAATTCATAAAAATACTTAAGTGCTTCTCTAAGTTTATCTTCGCTCTCTGAATAAAGAGTTATTATTTTTTCACCCTTGTAAACTCGTCCAACTTTCTTATGCAGAAAAACTCCTGCGGTTTTAGTTTCTGGGGCACCAAGAACTCTACAAAGAGTATTTATTCTACTATTATCTATTTGTTTTATTCTTCTATCACTTTGGGCAATAAATGTTTTGGAATATTTAGCAAGTTTAAGTCTTTTAACTCTTTTATCAAAATCATTTTTTCCATTTTGTGCGTTTATTATCTCTTTAAACTTTTTATATGCCTCGCCAGATTCTAGTATTCCTCTAGCCTTAGATTCTGAATCTTTTATACCACAGAGATCCATTAATTCTCTTGCTAAGTAAATAGCTTTTTCCTTTAGATCCTCTGGACCATCTCCTCGAAGGACATTTATTATATCTATCATCTCTAAAACAGGTCCCATGCCGTTTCCTATTGGTTGATCCCCAAGGGTATAAACCGGTTTTACTTTTATTTTAAATTCTTTAGCTAACATTTTGAATTTATCTCCAAGTTCTTTTGCATCCTTAATATGTTTCATTTTTCCACCGCCGTATGGAATATCAATAAGGATATGATTTGATCCTGCTGCGATTTTTTTAGACATTATTGACGCAAGAAGCTGGGGTTCAACATCTAGATTTAGTAGCCTTTCAACTTGGATTATCTTATCATCCGAAGGAGAAAGATTTAAGGATCCATTCCAAACAAGACAAGCTCCAACTGTCTCTATAATCTTCTTCAATTCCTCTTGGGTAAAATCAACTCTGGCAAGAGTTTCAACCGTATCTGCAGTCCCTGCAGCAGAAGTAATTGCTCTGGAAGAAGTCTTTGGAAGGATTAATCCTGCAGCGGCACATATAGAAACAACCAGTGGCGTTGTTCTATTCCCCGCAATACCTCCTATACAATGTTTATCTGCGATAATCTTCTCATTAAATGACATTTTATTTCCTGCTAGGATCATTGCTTTTGTCAGAGCGATGATTTCTCTTTTACTCATCCCATTATTTTTTTCAGCAGATATAAAGAATGCAATCTCTGATTCAGTGAGGTTATTTTGAGAAATCTCGGATATTAAAACTCTTATCTCTTCATCCGAAAGAGTATTTCCTGCAAGTTTTTTCTTAATTATTCTGCCTCCAATAAATGTATCTGCACTAGATACTTCAATAAGAGAACCATTCCTAATACTTAGATACGGAGAAATTTCTTCAGATAGTCCTATTTCTCCTTCTTCGATTAGGCCAGAAAAAATATCTACAATAGCATATACTTTTTTCTTTTGGTACACTAGGCCTATACGTTCATTTACATTGATATTTAATGATTTTGCGGTTTCTGGAGAAAGTATAACTACCGGTCTTCCAGCTAGCCACCTCAATATTTTTGCCTTTAACTTCATATTATTCTTTAAACAGTTCACTGAATCTTTTTTGTTTATAAAATTGTAGGACTATTATACTATATGCCACTATCAGTGGACCGAGAAGTAATCCAATCAAACCGAATGCATAAAGGCCGCCTATTGTACTTATAAATCCCCATGAAACAGGCAATAACGTTCTCTTTGAGAGGATATAAGGTTTAAGGATTCCATCTGTAAGTCCTGAAACGGATAGTCCCCAAACTGCAAGTATCAATGCTTTAACTGGTGAGCCTGTAGCAATCAAAAAGATACCAAGTGGCACCCAGATAATAGTTGGACCAATCATAGGAAGTATCCCTGCAACTATTGCAATTATAGTAAAGAGTATAGTTCCTTCTATTCCTAAAATAAACATTGCCAAACCCATCAAGATACCTTGAAGGATCCCAACGAGAACTTGACCATAAACAATTCCTTCTGTAACGTTTCGGAATTCTAAATAAAAACGAGTCTTAGTTTCCTTGCTTAGTGGTACAAAATCAGAAATAGCTCTGCCTATCTTATCAAAGTCTATGAGAATAAAATAGAATATAATTAAAAATATTGCTAAATCTAGCAATACTGCTGGAAGATTGGTTAAAAAGGAAGAGAAACTACTAAGAAGAGAGCTAAATAAGTGAGATAAGATGTTGTTAAATTGCAGACTAATTGTTGTTAAAATCTCTGGACTCAGAGTAGATGGTAAAAAATCTTTAATAACATTGCCGATATTTAGATTTTGAATGTTCATAAAAAGATTAAATGTTTGTTTGATAAGGTAAGGCATTAAAAATGCTAAAGGTATCAAAATCAAAGCTATAAGCCCAACAATAATCATCATTGCAGAAAGGCTCTTTACTTTTATCTTAGCATAAATTGATTCATATAATGGTCTAAAGACGTATCCAAAAATAAATGCTAAAAGAATAGGCATTAATAGGGATTTTAGAGTTAGATATGCCAAAATAAATAAAGTCGATATTCCTGCAAATATTAATATTCTATCAATTGTTTTATTATCCATTTTAATTAAAGCGAATTATTGTTTATAAATCTGTCGCAGATAATTCTATTTTTGACGAAACTGTATAATAGTAAAAAACCAAAGCTTTTTAAAGCTTCTTCAAAATAGTGTAATTACTATTCTTAGTAATACTACTGAAAAAATGGAAAACATTCGAGAAAGATACAAACAGCTAACGGGAAGAGAACCTGGAAGAGTTCTAGTTGTAGAGGGCGAGCTAGAGGAATCGGTAAATAAGTTTATTAGCGAGCATGGAACATCGAATATTGGTTTAAGAGGGGTTGTTCAAGAAGAGTTTATAGATATTATCCGAACGGAAGAGGGTTATGAAATTCACGGAGTAGAACTACAGAAATCTGGAAAAAAGGTTCACAAGACTTATTTTGAAGAAAGAAATATACCTTTAGGCTATCTCGGGGCCTCATTAAACAATCTAGAGATCGGAGATTCATTAACATTACATTTATCGGGCAAGTCAACAGAAGAAATAACTAGGAAGTTGGATCCTTATTTACACAGAAGGGCAGTGGAACCCGTTGCGCAATCAGAAGTTATACCTCGCGGGGAATTAGCTATTACTCTTGAGGTAAATAACCAATACGGTATTCATGCAAGGCCTGCTACAATGATTGTTAGGCATTGTAGCCAATATGATTCAGATATTGAAGTTGAGTTATCAGGGAATAGGGTAAGTGCAAAGAGCATTATGGGATTAATGACTTTAGAGGCTACAAGAGGCAAAAAACCTACTTTTTACGCTAGGGGTCCTGATGCAAAAGAGGCAGTAGATGGTTTGGTTAAACTGTTCAATGAAAACTTTGGAGAAGATTAATCTTAAACATTTATAAACTCCATTTTGTTTAAATCCATTATGGCAAAAAAGAAGAAGGGTGTTAAATTAAAAAATAGGTTATATTTAGGTATTTTTTTGATTACTTTCTTGTTGATTTCTTTAATCATTCTTTTATCTTTTTTATTTAGTACTCCTAGCGAGGTTATTAATTCTTTTGAAGGTTGTATGGAAAAGGGCTATATTGTTATGGAATCTTATCCTAGGCAATGTAGGACGTCTCAAGGGGATTTATTCTTTGAAAATTTAACGATTCCAGAGAGTTGTATTAATCTATTTAATGGCCAGTGGATTCCGGAATATAATGAGTGCGAGGGAATAGCTAATGATTCTTGTAGTTCTATGGGAGGAGTTTTTAACGAATGTGCTTCGGCTTGTAGGCACGAATCTCAACAGAAACTTTGTATAATGGTCTGCATACCTGTTTGTGATTTATCTGCTAAGCTATAAAAACCTTATTTTCTATTTGTTGTTATGAGTTATAAATTTAAAGAACATACGGCCGATGTTAAGTTTATTGCTAGTGAAACAAGTATTGAGCAAACATTCTGCGAATGTGCCAATGCCCTAAAGGAGTCTATTTGCGGAAACCTATCGGTTTTATCAACTATTGAAAAGACAATTTTTATCCAGGCAACAGGCCTAGAAAATTTACTCTACAAATTTCTAGAGGAATTTTTAATATTATTAGACTCCGAATCTTTTTTATTATGTAGAATTAAAGAACTTTCTATAAACGAAAAGAATTTCTCCCTAACTGCTAAGATTTTGGGGGACGATGCTAATAAATACTCTTTTACAAATGATGTTAAGGCAGTTACATATTCTCAAATGGAAGTTAAAAAAACTAGTAAGGGATTTCAAGCCACAGTGGTCTTAGATGTTTAGTCAGAATTAAGATTACATTCAGATGGATTCTGAAGGCAGCTTGGTTGGGGAATTTGTTTTGTTTTTAATTGGGGATTCTGTTCAGGTTCGTAGGAGGGTATAAACACTGCTGCAGAAAGAACCGTGGTCCATAAACCTTCTTTATTTCCTTGGGCGGACTGGCAAATATTGGTTGTTTTAAAAATTTTACCCGAGGCTTTGTAAACTTGTTCTCTTTCTTGCCAGGCTGTCTGAGGATTAAAATCAATACCCAGGGTTGTTGAAAGCATTGTAGCAGCTAAATCTTCTGCATATTCTCCTGCCTTGCTGTCTGTTTCTCCATAGGCGTGATGTTCAGAGAGATATCCATAATTATCTCGATCTTTTGGGACTGCAAGTCCGATAGCTGCAGATATAAGTCGATTAGGTTCATTTGTTTCTGAACGAGCCATTACACAAAAAGTTATTTGTCCAGGCTTTAACATTTCAGCACCAAGGTCCTTAGAAACAATTTCGCAATTGGGAGGAAGTATTGAAGAAACCATAACAAGATTACATTTTTCTATTCCTGCCTTTCTCAATGCAAGTTCAAAACTAGCCAATTTATCCTTATGAATCCCTACGCCCTTCGTAAAAAAAACTTTTCTTGGAACCATTTTAGTGTTCATAATCCTAATCTATTTATAAAATTATGCCTTCCGAAACTCTTAATAAGGAAAGAGGGGTAATA
>CAZKBE010000002.1:24795-28547 GCA_964551115.1 Candidatus Woesearchaeota archaeon | reverse complement strand
AATACTATGAATTGAATATCAATAAAAAAGAAGAAGTTAAATACTTAATAAATAACAACTTCTTGGATGAAGAGGAAAAACAAAAATGGTTGAAATTACAAAAATAGACGAATTTACATATAAGATAGCTAAGCAAGGGAAGATGAACGTAGATGTAAGAATCTTTGCTTCTGAAAAGATTATAAAAAAAATAAAGGAAGATAAGACTTTAGCTCAAGCTATGAATATGGCTTCGCTTCTTGGCATTTTAAATCCCATTGTCGTTTGTCCTGACGCCCACGAAGGTTATGGGGCATGTATAGGGGGAGTTTCGGCAATGGATTTGGACAAGGGCGTTATTAGCCCTGGAGAAATTGGGTACGATATTAACTGCTCGGTTCGTCTTTTAAGAACAAATTTGAAGAAGAAAGATCTAGAAAAAAATAAGAATCAGGTTGTTGAAGGACTTTTCAATGATGTTCCTTCAGGAGTTGGAAAAAAAGGTAGATTAATTCTTAAGGAAAAAGAATTAGATGAAGTTTTGAGATTTGGGGCAAAATGGGCCGTTGAAAAAGGTTATGGGAATAAAGGAGATTATGAGCACACCGAAGAACAAGGTTGTATGAAACAAGCAAATCCAGACAATATAACTAAGAGAGCGAAATCCAGAGGAATTCCCCAGCTAGGGAGTCTTGGAGCAGGTAATCACTTTCTGGAAGTCCAATACGTAGAAGAGATATTTGATGAAAAAATCGCAAAAGTCTTTGGTCTAAAAAAAGATTCAGTTACAATAATGATTCATTGCGGTTCGAGGGGGCTGGGGCATCAAGTTGCATCGGATTACATTCAAGAAATGGAACAAGAATACGGATTTAAACATCTTCCAGATAGAGAACTTGTAAATGCGCCAATTCAAAGCGATTTAGGAAAGAGATATTTTTCCGCAATGGCCGCTGCTGCAAATTTTGGCTTTGCAAATAAACAAATTATTACTCATTCGGTTAGAGAGTCAATGAAGAAGATTTTTCCAGATTTTAGAGCAGAAGTTGTTTATGAAGTCTGTCATAATATTGCTAAATTTGAAGAACATGAGATCGATGGAAAGGATAAGGAAATTTTGGTAATGAGAAAGGGGGCAACTAGATCATTTGGGCCTGGAAGAAAAGAACTTCCAAAAGATTATCAAAAAGTCGGGCAACCGATTATACTGCCAGGAAGCATGGGGACTGCAAGTTATGTTTTAGTTGGAACAAAAGAAGCAGAAAGATTAACTTTCGCATCAACTGCTCACGGTGCAGGAAGGTTAAAAAGTAGGATGTCTGCAAATAGGGATTTAACGGCTGAGAAAATTCAAGCCTCTCTTTCCAAAAAAGGAATTCTTTTGAGATCTGGAAGTGCAAAGGGAATCGTAGAAGAAGCACCCGAAGTTTACAAGGATATCGATGAAATCGCAAGAATAAGTCATGAGGCAGGTATTGGGAGATTAGTTGCCAAGTTAAAGCCGTTGTGTGTTGTGAAAGGATAGTCCTCCCTACAACAATCCTTAAAAACAATGAAGTTCTAGCTATACTATGACTCTAAAGAAAATAAGAAACAGAGATTATTTCTTAAAAATAGAGGAAAATCCAGAAGAGGTAGCTCAAAGATTAAAAGAATCCTTTTTAGATTATGCCCTCTATCAAGTATTAGATAAAAGAAAGATTTCACTAGTCGAAACGCGTTTGGGTGGTCCGGTTTCTTCTTCTGTCTTTCACAAATGGCAGTTTCTAGAGAATTTATTAAGGTTTAATTTAAGTTATTCTCTTTCCTCTCCGGGAAGTTATATGCCCGGTTACGATTACAAGAATATTCAAGGTAAACTAATCTATTCTGAGAATTTGGAACAATCTAGCCTGGAACAGATAGATTCTCTTCTTGAACAAGGGGGATTAAGTACCTGTGGGCCAGTTAAAGAGGTTCTTCTTTGCATGGGGAGAACGATCCAACTTCGTTGAAGATTTAGTTAAAGCTCGGCTAGAGAATTATATATTAAAAGATTCTTGTATAGGTATTTTAAGAATTTAAATTACAACTTCCCTTCCCACTCTTTAATGAACCTATCTACAAACTCTTGAACAAACCTATATCTCCCTTCTGCAATCTCTCTTGCCCTTTTTGTGTGAAACTTGTCTGGAGTTATCTTAAAGATTTTTTTATAGAAATGATAAAGAGAGCTCTCATCTTCCTCTTTTAAATTTTTAGCAGTTAAATCACTAGGATTAAATGTGGTCCTTCCCCTTTTCCCCCCATATTCAAAGATTCTAGCGATACAAATGGCTCCCAGGGCATCTAGTCTATCTGCATCTTGTAAAATCTTTGCTTCAATTGTTTCTGGAACAATTCCTGTGCTGTATCTATGTACTTTAATACAATATGCCACTTTTTCAATTTTATCTTCACTAAATCCTACTTTTTTTAAAATCTCTTTACACCATTCAGAACCCGATTCTGCATGACATCGCACTTCCTCTTTTTCCTCCATCTCTCTACAAATATCGTGCATTAATGCAGAAGATTTTATTACATCTAAATCAACATCTTCGCCCACTGAAATCGCCAAGGCATTATTATAAACCCTTTCAGTATGATCAAATCCATGGCCACTTCCATGCTTAAAGAAAGGCCTTATTTCCTCTTTTAAATTTTCAAAAAATTCATCATCCATAAACTCTCTCAGAAAAAACAATTTATAAAACTATTCTCCAACAACACTAAATTTGCCATTCTTACCAGTTGTTAGTTGTTTCTGACCATTAAACTCTGAGCAATAACCATTTTCTAACTTAATTCTCTTCCCAGGAGCTATTTTTGGAATATCATCATTCCAGAAAGACATTTTGATTTCATCTGAACCATCTGAAACTATGGCATTTACTACTTTCAAAATCTTTCCATATTTATTAAATTCTCTTACAGGTTCAATAGAAACAACAGTTAAACTTAAATTTATTCCTTCTTGCTTTGGTTGTAAATCTGCGATCATCTTAACAATTGCCTGCCGCAGCTGCAGCGCTAGAATCTAAAACTTCCCCACATTCGGCAGGAGCATTATTATATGCAGAACAAACTGCAGTTTTTATTGCTTCAGCATTTCTTGCTGCATTAACCATAACTCCATTAATCTTTATTGTTGGAGAACCTGTTACTCCACTAGCTTGAGCTTTTTGTGAAGCAGCACTATTCAATGCAGTTCCTTCAGATTTTACACAAGCAAGAACATCATCGGAATCTATTCCTAATGATTTCATCAATTTAACTGATTCTGTTTTATCACATTCAATATCTCTTGTCGCACCACACTTAGAATAAATATTAGCTACAAATCCTGCTGAATAATCCCAGTATTTAGTTGGTTCTAATTTTTGTATACATGATTGAATTTGGTTTTGTTGAGTTTCATATGCTCCATGGCCATCATAATATGGAACTATCTTAAAATCAGCACTCGATCCTAATAAGTTAGCAACTTCAGACATAGGTCCTTGTGCTTGAACACCATAAGGGCAATAACTCCAAACATATAATTCTACTTGAGGTCTATTTGATTTAGGAGCATTTGTTGGCACATCAGGAACAGCATTTCCAGATAAGTCTTCTTCTTGAGGTTCAACTTCCATCATCTGTCCAATATATTTACCGTCTTTGGAAATATGAAATTTTCCTTCCTGGCCTTGAAAATTAAATGTAATCTCGTATAAGTCTCCAACACTCTTTACAGACGAAACATTAACATC
>CAZKBE010000002.1:0-24695 GCA_964551115.1 Candidatus Woesearchaeota archaeon | reverse complement strand
GATTCAACATTTTCTTCTTTCTTCACACCTTTTTTCTTAACCATAAATTTTCTTAAAAGAAAAGCCTTTATAAACTTTTGGGAAGTTTGTTTACTATGGACTTAGAAAAAAAGGTTAAACAAACTATAGATAGATATTCTTTGATAAACAAGAAAGATAAAGTAGTGGTTGCTCTATCTGGTGGAAAAGATTCTACAACTATATTATTCATTTTACATAAACTTGGCTACAATGTAGAAGGACTGATGATTGATTTACACCTTGGGGAATGGAGCAACATTCATCGGAGAAATATGGAAGACCTTTGCAAGCAGTTGAAAATTCCTCTTCACATTGCAGATTTAAAAAAAGAATTGGGTCAAGGCATTTGTTTTATCAAGGGAGTGTTAAAGAAAGAAAAGAATCTAACTGGTTGTACTGTTTGTGGTATTATTAAAAGATGGATTTTAAATAAATGGTCTAAAAAACTCAAGGCGGATGTAATTGTTACTGGACATAATTTAGATGATGAGTCTCAAACCGTCTTAATGAATTTTTTAAAAGGTAATATATTTTTGGGAATAAACTCTAGCCCAGCTACAGGGGATAGGAATCAGGAAGGTTTTGTTCAAAGGGTCAAACCATTATTTTTCATCCCAGAATCTGAAATTAGAAAATATGCTGAAAAGAAAAAGTTTAAGATTCTATACGATAGATGTCCTTGTGCTATAGGAACTTATAGAGTTGAGACAAGGGGCTGGCTAAATGAAATTTCGGACAAAGAAAAATTAAAGATTGTTGAAGGTTGGCAAAAGATAATCCCTAAATTAAAAAAGAAACAAACTGGAACAATTCAAAAGTGCAAGGTTTGTGGAGAGCCAACAAGAAATGAAATTTGCAAGGCTTGTGGAATTTTTGAGGTTTTGGGAAAATAACTCTTATTTCTACTTATTCAAAGATTTTCTCTTGCAAGGCTAAAGCAGCATATTTTTTATCTATTGACAAAACTGCCTCGCTCCCAATAGGAGTCAATACATAGCCTAATTCTACATTACGTTCGGGATTTACACATTTTTTACTTTCTAAATGTTCACGATGGTTCACAGTTCTTTTCCACCATGGCGAATACTCATAAGCGCTTAGAAAAGAATTTGCTTTTGAAACACCTGTTCTTACACGCAATAGTTCTTCCGGAGAGACCTCTATAAATCCTAATGCAACAGAATCATAGATTTCGAAGTCGCAAGCCATCTGATCTAAATCCAAGGACATATTATCTTTAATTAACCTATTCAACTCTCCGTATTTATTTTTACGAAGATCTCCGATCTTTTCAAGGTCTTCAACTTTGAATCTGTTAGAAATACATAATTCTCCACTGTTTTCATCATCAAGTTCTAGCCTTAAATAGCTAGTAGTGTCATGAATTCTTTTAAAAATTAGTTCAGGAGGATATACATTCAAAAAATATTCTTTTGTAAAGGGATTATCTTCTGCAACAAGCTTATCATGAACTCTAGCTAGGTGGTTTAGATAGAAATCTATCCCTTCTCCAATTCTTTGAAATTCTCTTTCCATTGAAGTTTTTTGTTCTTCAACTCTTCTAACTAAATCTTTTCTTTTATCAGAAAATTTTCTTCGCATTCTTAATCTAATCATTTCTTTTGCTTCTTGAGTTTTAGATTCCATGTCCTAAATAGCGCAGATCTATTCTTAAATAAATGTATTCCTTGATATATATTTAATCAAAATCTATTTAAAATTTTGTCGTCAAATTTTTTTTATTCAAAAGCGTCTAGCATCATTTCAACAGCCACAACCGGAAAATCAATTTTCCAATTCTTTAAACATCTAGGTGCAATCTCCCCTATTATTCCTATTTCTTTTTTATTAACTAAAATCTTTCCGACTCTTCCAGGGATAAAGTTAGAGTTTTCTGTTTCTTCAATTTCATAAGTTCTTCCAAGCATTTTAAATAGGTAATCAAGCGTTTTCTTTATCTCAGTAAAATCAGTTTTTTCTTCACAAATAGCAATAGCCAGTGTCTCCTTTTCTCTAATTCCTGTTTCTTTATTAGTGTCTAATTCAAACGTTCTTCCTGTCTCAAAAATTTTCTGAGGATATTGGGAATCAGAATTTTCTGAGAAGATTTTCATTAGATTGGTAAGTAAATCTATCCTCAGAACATTATATTCTGTTTTTGAATCTTCAACTTCAATAAAATTATTGAATTGATAATGCATATTCTTTATTTCTTCTTTTGTATTGAGATGTAAACTTGAGGCTTCAATAAATCCAACTCCTGCAAGAATATTCCCAATAGCTCTTTTTTTAATCGCTGTCTTGTCTTCTTCAGCTATCGTAGCAATTTTAGGGATCTCTGGAATAAAATTCTCATAACCATAAGCAATTGCAACCTCTTCAGCAATATCTACCCAATGTAAAACATCAGTTCTATATGGGGGTATAAGTGCGAATAACTTTTTTCCCTCTCTTTTAAGGCTAATGTCCATTTTTCTCAACAATAATTCCATATCTTTTTCTTTTAGTTCTAAACCTGTAGTTTTATTCACATCTTCTATACTAAATTCCATCTTTTGCCTGTCTAAATTTGGACTGATCGAGTCTAGCTTATCTTTCAGCCTAACAGAATAAATATCTGCGCCCATATCGGCTAGAGCAGAGACTAAAATATTTAATGATTTTTCTAAATAATGTTTATTGGATCCTGAACATTCAACAAATATTTCTTTGGTTGTTTCATCTATCCTACCAGTTTCATGAGAATTAATAATTGGAGGCATGCTCAGCACCTTATTATTTGAGTCTATAAATAGGGGGTATAAATTAGCTCCTTCAAGGAGTTTAGCGTAATCTCTTCCAGTAGGATGTTGTCTTAAAATTTGCGCTCCGGTTATTTCGCTTGGATATTCTAGTGGTCTGAATTTTATTTCGGAAGGTTTTTTTGCTAGAAATCTGATAGGGAATTTAATCTTCTCTAGAGGGTAGACTCCCATAGCCATTCTTTTTCTTTTTCTTCCAAGAGTATTATGCAATTTTTCTTGGATGTCTATTATGTCTTTTATTCTTTGTTTATCCAGTTTCAAGTTTTTGACTATTGCACAAACAGTAAATGGCCTAACTTCCTTAACAGATTTTTCAATTATAACTTCGCACTTTGAATCTTTTATTTTATAATCACTTAATTTTCCTTTTCCTAGATAATTCCTAATATATCTAACAAACCCTTGAGTAGATAGGAGATCTGTTCTGTTTGGAGTAATATCTAGCGAAATTTCTTCATCATTCAATGAGTCTATCTCTACCCCTGCTAAAACAATCTTTTCTTGTAGTTTCTCATCTATTTTTCCAATATGTTTTTCAATCTCTTTACGATTCAGTGTTATTGTTGTCATTCTCTCCAGAACCTCATATCTCTAGATTTAGTTAAATTGTTTTTATAAAATTCTCTTAGGTCTTTGATCTCAAAGTATTGCATAATTATTCTATCAAATCCAGGACCCCAAGCTAAAACGGGAATATGTTTTCCAAAGAAAGGAATTGTGACCTCAGGTCTAAACATTCCTGCTCCACCTATCTCAACCCAGCATTTTCTATCTTCATTCCAACTATCTATCTCTACAGAAGGTTCAGTATATGGAAAATAATGGGGCCTAAATCTTAACTTACTGTGGCCCATACTCTTAAAGAATTGATTTAAGTAACCAAGTAATTGTTTAAAACTTGCATTTTCATCTACTACAATACCTTCTGTTTGATTAAACTCAAATCCATGACTCCAATCAATTGTTTCATTTCTAAAACACTTTCCTAGTGCAAAATATTTAGCCGGAAATTCCTTTTGTTCGGCAATCTTTTTCAATGTTTTCGCAGAAAGGCAAGTAGTATGGGTTCTTAGGCAAACTTTTTTTGAAGGTTCTTCAGACCATTGAGATTTCCATCCTAAAGATCCTTGAATTTTCCCTTCGTGGGCTTTTTTTACTTCTTCAACAAGTTTTTTATCAGGCAATTTTCCATTTACGCCTTTAATAAAAAAAGTATCTTGCATGTCTCTAGCGGGATGGTCTTGGGGAGTAAAAAGTGTATCAAAATTCCAAAAACTAGTTGTACAATAATCTCCAGTCATTTCCTTAAATCCCATGTCTAGCCAAACTTTTTTAGCATAGTCTGTAGCCTGATTTACAAAATGCCTTTTTCCGCCATAAATTTTTGGAACTGCACTTTTAATATCATAGGCTCTAAACTTTTTCCCCTTCCAGCTAGCTGAACGAATGATTTTAGGAGTTAATTTTTCTATTAAATCTTCTTTTAGATCTTCAGGTTTTATTTTTTTACCTTCTTCAGTTAAACTTACAAAAATATCCTTTTTTTCTTTAATCTCAATAATATCTTTTCTAGATTTTAGATTATCTAGTGCAAATTTTTGTTCAGGTTTAAGTTCTTTTTCTTCTAAAGGTAGAATAGCTAACAATTCCTCTTCAAGACTTTTCTTTTGAACCTCTTTTTCAGAAGCATTTAAACAAACCTTTCCTTCTTTAATTTCAACTAAAGCCTTTTTCTTTAACACTCCTATGGAAATTTTAGCTTCATTTTCATTTAATCCGGTAGAATTTCCTATTTCGGATAATAAAAGGGTTTTCTTTTTAGCAAGTTCATCTAATAATCTCCTCTCAGGCAATCCTTTTTTTTGGTAAAATAAGCCATTGATTCCTAAATCAATTATCTTCTTTTCTTCACTTTTTATACTTACTAAACCCTTTCTATTTAAAAATTCTAACGCTCTTAATACTGTTGTTTCATCAGTCCCAGCATTTTTAGCAATTTCTTTAGAATTTCCGGAGGCATGGGGTAAGACTTTTCTTTCTATTGCAGAAAGCGAAATCAACAACTTTTCTTTTTCCATATCTATCCTATAATTAAAGGTTATTTAAATATTTGTGATAGTCATTAGTTTTCTGTACCCATAAAACCTGTTTATTTAGGATTATTATACTTCTTTAACAATCTAGTCAATCGTTAATTAAATTAATCAATATCTTTTAGCCCGGAAAATAATCTCTGAATCATGTTTTCTTTTTTCACTTTAGAACCATTTATCTTATGGGCAATTTCAATATATTTCCTAGCAACCTTGCTTCTTGGATGGGTATGTACTACCGCATCCCTTTTGGTCAATGCATGTTTAACTGAATCATCTTCAGGTATAACTCCTATAATAGGAGCTTCAAGCATAGATTTTATTGAAGAAAGAGGCATTTCATAGCTAGCATTCTTATATCTTGTAACTACGATTCCCTTTACTTCTTTGCCATTGTTTCTTGCAATCTTCACAGCTTTTAAGGCATCTGTAACTGCGGGCAGTTCAGGATTAGTTACAATAATTATTTCTTCTCCTGCTTGGATTGTTACAATTGCTTCTTCAGAGAAACCAGCTGCCGAGTCAAGGATAATATAATCGGCTAAATCTTTCAAACGTCGTATTATAAACGGTACTTTTTTAGTATTAAAGTTGGTTATCTCTTTAACAGATAATGAAGAAGGGATTATTTTGGTCCCAGAGCTATGTTCGTATATAGCTTCTTCAATTTCTGCTTTGCCTTTAAGAACATGATTTAATGTAACTGGAACTATCGGAGCTCCAAGATGTATTCCAATATTGGGGGTATTTAAATTTAAATCAACAACAATAACTTCCTTTCCAATACTATTTAGGGCTGCACCAAGATTTATAGCTGTAGTTGTTTTGCCTACCCCTCCTTTTCCCGAAATTATTGTTATTATCCGTCCCATCTTACTTTTTGACAGACAACTCGTGCCTAACACTGCTTATAAACTTTTCTAATTTTTCGGAGTATTCTTTTAACATGTCCATATTGATATCTGTGGTCTTGTTTTCTTCAATTATTTTTAGATTAACGTTTTTTCTAAATTCTCCATCTCTAGATTTTGTTAGTGCGGGAATCCTTCTAAAAAAGATATAAAGAGGCAAGATATCTTGTATTTCTTTATTTTTCTTAAAATATTTCTTAATGTATTCTATCTTTTGTTTTGGGCTATTATGCTGTACTGTTATTTTATTTTCTCCGGTAGCCTTTGCAAGTATTGCATCAAAACATAAATCCATCAAACTTCTCCACCTTTCAATTAAATTTAGAATTACATCACAAGTCTTGGTATATTTAAGACTAACGTACAGCAGATGGTCTGCACTAGTTTTTTCTTTAGTTATCTCTTCTAACATTTTAAAAATTTCAACCTACAGGAGATTATTAGGGGGTTAAGCCAGTATTTATATTTATGCTTTTTCCGCAGGAAATGCTTTTATAAGTCTGCTAACTACTTTTGAGTATTCCATTATATTTTCTTTAGCTACAACCTCATATTTTCCATTGAACTGCATAACTAACCTTTCATTTCTTACAAATTCCATGGAGGAGACTTTATGAATTTTAGCTATTGAAAGTATCTTTGCTAAGACTTCTCGGTCCTCCAAAGATATATACTTGGGCGCAATTTTTTTGAAAAAGGATAATATGCTATTATTTGATCCTGTCCAAATAGATTTGTTCATTTGAGATTCATATTTCAGATATGCTTTTATGGTGTTTAATGTTGCCTTAGCAAGTTCTCCGATTGTTCTTGCCAAAATTCGATTATCTTTTAGGATAGTAATACCTACATAAAGTAATCTTTCACAGGCCAAAAGTCTTTTTTTAGCCTCATTTAAGTCTTCTTTCCAGTTAGAATCCATTTTATTTTTGTATTTTTAGATATTCATATGCCGATTTAGCTGCTACTGCCCCTTCCCCTGAGGCAGTTACAACTTGTTTTAGGCTATTATTAGTATTATCTCCTGCTGCAAATATTGCTTCTATTGTAGTTTTCATTGCCTTATCTGTGTCAATATATCCATCACAGTTTAATTGAATATTCAATTTTTTAATCACATCAGTTAAGGGCGTTGCTCCAATCTCAATAAAAATTCCATCTATTTCTAATTCTATCTCTTTTTTTTCTTTTCCCGGCTCTTCTACTATAGCTTTAACTTTTTTTACTTTCTTTTCTCCAAGAATCTCTGTAGGTCTTGCGAAATAGATTATTTCAACATTTTTCTTCTCTTTTAATTTGTTCAAAGAGATAGGTTCGCACCTCATCTCATGTTTTCTGTATAAAATATATACCTTCTTACAAATGGTAGATAGGTAAAGGGCTGCACTGGCTGCAGAATTAGCTCCCCCCACCACCGTAACTGTCTTATTTCTAAAAAAGTTACCATCACAAGTTGCGCAATAGCTAACTCCCTTGCCTAAAAATTCTTTTTCCCCCAAGATATCTAATTTTTTGTGTTCTGTACCTAGGCATACAATTATGCTCTTCCCTTTAATCTCTTCTTGACTAACCTGTGCAACAAAACAATCTCCTTCTCTTTGAACATTCGAAATCTCTCCTTCATGAAATTTAGCTCCAAAAGATTCTGCCTGTTCTTTAAATTTATTCATTAGCTCTATCCCACTTCCAATAAAACCAGGCCAGTTTTCTAATTCTGGGGCCAAATTTGCTGTCCCTCCAAAGTCTTTAGATATAACTAAAGTGTTTAAATTATACCTTGCAGCGTAAATTGCGGCAGTTAGTCCGGCAGGTCCTGCGCCAAGAATTAGAACATCATAGATTTTTTCCATTTACCTAATATCCTTGCGGGTTTTTTAAATATGTGTATTCTACGATTACCTATCACACAAATCTTTAAAAAAGAATATGCTTTTAGATAACTATGGAATTTGACTTAGGAAAGATAAAAAAGAACAATGAGACAGATATTGTTGTAAGGGTAGATGATTTTGGGGGTAAACTCGGTTTAACAATTAGAGAATTCACCATTTCTGACAAATATAAGGGTTTTACAAAATCCGGAACAAGGATTCCATTAGATAGCTTAGCAGATTTTAAAAAAATGATTGGTTCCTTAGATATTGAAGATCTTAAAAAGAAAGCAGATTCTTTACCTAAGTTAGAAAAAAGTCCTTCTAAAAGAGATGAAGATTTGGACGAATCAAGTTATATCTAATTATTTTAGTCTGGCCCGTATTATTTTTCCAGAATTTCCTTTTGGTAGATCTCCTACAAACTCAATTATTTTTGGATAAGCATGTCCTGCATAACTCTTCTTAACAAAATCGGAGATTTTCTGCTTCAAATCTTCTGTAGGGATTATTTTTTTGTCTAGCACTATAAATGATTTAAGGATATTACCCTTTATGTCATCTGGCACGCCAATTATAGCACATTCCTTGATTCCAGGAAATTTTAATAAAACATTCTCAATTTCTAATGGGGAAATTCTTTCTCCAGAGGTCTTGATTATATCATCTTTTCTTCCTTCAAAATAAAAGTAATTCTGATTATCTTTCTTTGCCAAATCATGTGCTAAGAATATTTTACCGGAGAAATAACTCTCAAACATCTTTTTGTGTTTCCATATTCCAGTCATCATTGCTGGCCAAGGGGTCTTTAAGACTATTTCCCCATTTTTTAAAGAAGCTTTTACTCCAATCGCCTTACCCAGTGCTTTTTCTTTAAATGGAAGATTTGCTATGACTATTGCACCAATTTCTGTTTGCCAGTATGTATCTATTACTTGTACTTCCAGAGTTTTATAATACTCTACTAAACTGAATGAGAGAGCCTCACCAACCGAACAAATTCTTGTAATAAATCTTAAGTCTCTTTTGGAAATATTTCCTTTTAACAATCTTAAAACTGTTGGGGCAGTATAGATGTTGGAGATTCTATTTGCAATTAAAAGATTCTTCCAGGATGAAGAATCAAATCTGCCTTGTATTATGTAAACACTTGCTCCAATCAACAAGGGCGTTAAAACACCATAGATTGCTCCGGTAACCCATGCCGGATGTGCTGAACAAAAATACTTTGTTTCTTGTTTCAATCCTAAAACTTCTTTCCCCGTATAAATCCATTGAACTGTTCCTTGATGCGGAAGCATTATCCCTGCAACAGGTGTTCCAGCTGTGGAAGAAGTAAAAATCATTAAACAGGTATCTTTTTTATTCATTTCTACCGTTTTACATTCTTTTGAATATGAAGAAATATTTTTTTTAAAATCGGTGGAATCAACAATAAATACTTTTTTTAGACTTTTAATTTTTTTTATCTTTTTATATCTTGAAAAAAGCTCCTTATCGGTTATGAGGAAGTTAACTTCCCCTTTCTTTAGCCTCAATTCCAGACCATCTGCTTGGAAGGCCTCAAATAATGGCATAGCAATTGCACCTAGCTTTATTGCAGCTAAAATTCCACAATATATCTCAGGACATTTTGGTAAAAATAAAGCAACTCTTTCTTTTTTCTTTAATCCAGCGCCTTTTAAGAGATTTGCATATTGATTTACTCTTTCTACTAATTGGCGATACCCAATTTCTATAATTTTTCCGTTTTCATTGTGAAAACTAAGGGCAATAGAGTTAGGAATTTCTTTAGCACGTTGTTCAATTATATTGTATAGGTTAAATTTTCCTTCAGATATTTTATATTCCTCTTCGAGTCTTGACCAAAATTCCCTCTTCATTAAAATTATTAGGTTCAGTTAAATTTAAACCTTTTGTTTTTAAAATAAAACTCTGATTAGTCTATTTAAAATTTCCAGATTTTGGATTTAATACCATAAGCTTTTGCTATTGAATGAGAATAATAATCTTTGGTTGAATAACCTAGAGTTTTTACTGTTTTTTGAATATTCTTTTCCGATCCTTCTAGCTCTAAAAATTGGGGGATGTTTGCCATTTTACAGATCTCTATTGAGCAGTTATTTAATTTCCAGTATTCTCTCTTAATCTCAGACATGCTAACATTTTCTAGTCCAAGCATACCCATTATCTTTTGAGCCGTTTTAAAACAACCAATCTCGGTTTCATTCTCCTCTCTAACCTTCAGTCCTCTAATAAACTCGGCCTTAGATTTTACTGTCAAAATTGCTTGGTTATCTTCTAACCTAATTCTAACAGTTAGATCTCTATGTTTGGTATATTTGTTTTTATATAGATAGTTCTTCTGAAATACTTTTTTAATAAATTCAGCACCACTATTCTTTAGAATTTTTCGGATATTGGAAGGCTCAATATCTAAGATCTTAACCTCTATTTCTTTCATATAATTTTATTATATCTATCTACTTAATAAACTTTCTCTTAAATTACAGTTTTAGATGATATTTTTGTTTAGAAGATTAATATTCTCTAAGAAAATGTCTATTGTTAAAATTTACCACTCAATTTCTTTAATATTATCAACCCTCATATACTGAAACTCGCCTTGTAAGTAATAAAATTCTAGGCTTGTTTCCACCTGGTCATCAAAGTACCTTAGCTGATATTCTTTATCCGTTTTTGGGTTAAACAGTTCTACAATCATCTCTTTAGTAGTCTTATGATCTAAAAACAAGTAGTGATTATCCACTTCTAGTACATGGCCATCTACTATTACTTTATCTCCCTTTTTCAACTTTGCAATTGGTTTTGATTGTTTCTTTATATCGACCATAATAGACCTATAACCTATCATCTTTAAAAAGCTTTTTAGATCAATTCTTAGGAAAACACAATTCGTAAGTTTTATAAAGCAACATTTCACTGTTTTGCTATGGTATTTAAGATAAATGTGAGCAACAAAGAGCTAACAAAGAAGTACGAACTAGATAACGAAGATTTAGTTGGGACGTTAATTGGAGAGAAAGTTAAGGGAGGATTAATTTCTGCAGAATTAGAAGGTTATGAGTTAGAATTAAAGGGTACATCTGATAAGGCAGGTTTTCCAGGATTTTCTGAACACAAGGGTCCAAATTTAAGGAAAGTTCTTTTAAAGAGAGGCAAAGGTATGAAAGACAAGAGAGAGGGAGTTAGAATTAGAAAGACTATAAGGGGAAATGAGGTTTCTTTAGATACTGTTCAATTGAATTTTCAAGTAGTAAAAGAAGGCAAGACAAAAGCAGAAGAATTATTCAAAAAGAAAGAAGAAGTCAAAGCAGAACCATCTGCTTAAACCGTTATACTCCCTATAATTCTTAGGCGTTTATGGCTTTATACTTTATTGTCATTTATTCTTTATTCTCTAATCACATTTTAACAACTAGATCTTTATTTTTAGTATTCATTTTTGGTGTTGAATTAATTTTAATATTCTTTGATGCAATCAAGATGTTTGTTCTTAGGGAGTAGGTTTTTAAACAAAGAACTCGCAGATGTTCTATGGAAAACGTAGACATCTCTAAATTAGAAACAATTAATGTAGGAATTGTTGGACACATAGATCATGGTAAAACAACATTGTTATACAAACTCAGTGGAAAATGGGCAGATACTCATTCGGAAGAATTAAAGAGGGGCATTACTATAAAATTGGGTTATTCAGATGCCATTATTCGAAGAGAAGATGGAAAGTTAACAGCAGATAAAAGTTCTCAAGGAGAGGCAGTAAGATATATAACCTTTGTAGATGCGCCGGGTCATGAGATGTTGATGGCTACAATGTTATCTGGTGCAGCTATAATGGATGCAGCAATTTTGGTTGTGGCAGCGAATGAAGGGGTTAAACCCCAAACAAGAGAACATCTTGTTGCTCTAAAGGCAAAGAATATTAAAAATGTTTTAATTGTTCAGAATAAGATAGATTTAGTTTCTAAAGAGGATGCTCTAAAGAACTTTAAGGAAATAAGGGAATTTGTTAAAGGTACTATTGCTGAAAAATCTCCGATTATCCCAATATCTGCGCAACAAGGGATAAATCTAGACATTATTTTAGAAGAGTTATGTAATATTGAGGTTCCTCAAAGAGATTCTAAGACCACTCCCTTGTTTTTTGTTGCTAGAAGTTTTGATATAAATAAGCCTGGTACGGATCTGGATAAATTACATGGAGGAGTGTTGGGGGGCAGTTTAAAAAGAGGATTATTGAAAGTCGGTGATGAGATCGAGATTAAACCTGGATTAGTTCAAAAGAAACAAAATCAAATAGTTTATACTCCTATAAGGACCAAGGTAATCTCATTACAAAAGGGAAATTTTCAATTAAAGGAAGCATTACCTGGGGGAAGTTTAGCAATTGAGACAGATTTAGATCCTTCTTTAACAAAGGCAGATTCTCTAACAGGTTCAGTAGTTTCTATTGTTGGAGGTTTACCGGATATCCGTGAGACCATTGTTTTGAAGACGACTCTATTTGAAGAAGTCTTCGGGGTTGCGGGACATGAGAAGATAGAAGCCTTTAAGCCAAGCGAGATGTTAATGTTAAGTGTGAATTCTTCTACCACGGTAGGTACATTAAAACGTGTAAAACAAGATTTAATTGAACTTTCACTTAAAATTCCTATTATCCCTTTGAAAGGTGAATCCGTAGGTATAGCTAGGAATTTTCAGGGGCATTGGAGACTTATTGGTTTTGGAGAGATTTACGAAACTATTTAAAGAATTATTTATTTAATTATCTATGGAAGAGGTTAATGAAAAAAGCAAAGTAGACGGATCAAATAAGCTCGGTATGGTTGCAGAGAACAATCTTGAGGCATTTGTATCTGCTAATTATTTTAGCTATTCCTTAGATTCTCTTAAGCAGGAAGCTATAAAAAAAGGATATGGAGGAGATTTATTCGATCGAGTTTATCAGAGAGTTGGTAACGCTGAAAAGAATCGACCTAAAAACTTGACTAATCCTAAAACACAACTGAAAGATTCTACGAACAAAGATCTTGTTTTGATACCTATAGAAAAAGATAAACTTACTAAGATTCTAAAAGAATCCGAGAATAATTTAGGCAATTTTTTTGCTCCGACTCAAATCATGACATATTCTTTTTGCATTATTTTACTTCTTGCATTGGGGGGGAGTATGTTTAGTTCCTTTTCTATTGAGTCTTTTGTTTCGGATGCACAAAATCTAGAAGGAGAAGCTTCCTCTTTCAAGATTGGATACCCTTGGATCTTTGTAACCTTTTCATTATTGGAAGAGGATCCTTTTATATTTTCTTTTTGGGAGTTTTTAGGAGACTTCATTTTGTATATCCTATTATCTTATATTATTGATTTGATCTTATCAAATTCTTTCCGAGCTATAAGAGGTTCTATTAAAAATGCAAATAAAGAAGAAATTTCTGATGTTTCAGATTTAAACCAGCAAGGACCTATCTCTCCAAAAGTTTTAGAAGATAAACCTTCCCCAATGACTTCAAAACCATCCACTACAACTTCTACACAATCTCCCATATCTGCCAAAACCGCTCCTATATCTGCTAAACCCTCTCCTATGACTGGAATTACTAATCCTAAAAACTGATTTTATAATTCAATAATTTTTCCGGTTCTTCCCACTTGAAAAATATCTGTATTATTTATTTTATCTTCTATTCCTTCAGCCTCATGTATATGTGATGAAATAACTACGTCCGGCTTAAACTCTTCAATTATCTTTCGAAGAAAATAACTTCCTTTAAATCCGGAGAATTCTGCTTTACTCCCTGCAGCATGTAAGTGAGATATAAGAACTTTCTTTGTACTTTTTTCTTGTACTTCTCTAAATAATTTCTCTATTTTTTCAAAATCTTTTTTATTATGGTCTAATCTAAAATTTGAATTTCCAAGTCCGAGGAAGTCAATTCCTCCTTTTTTAAATAAGTATCCATCTACATTAGTTGTTCCATAAATTTCTCTAATAAACTTTATATCTAAGTCACTATCCCAGTTACCTGGAACAAAAATTGTTTCTAGTTTTCTATCCTTAAAATGCCCCATCACCTTTTCCCTTCTTAGCGGACTAGATATATCTCCGCTAAGGACAACTAAGTCTACCTTGTTCTTTTCAGCTTTTATTGCGAGGTGTTCTGCAATAACTTCACTACCATGAATATCTCCTGCAGCTAATATTTTGATCTTTTTTTGCATATTCTTATTAAGGCAAATCCAGTTTATTAGGTTTTGGGGCGATAAATAATCTCTCTGACAAAGATTTATAAAGCGAATTTTATAAGAAACTTTATGGTAAGCGCTAGAGGAAAAAGAAGAAAGAGAAAGAAACAAAGAACACAGGGTGCTGGTAAGCAAGTTAGACATTCTTAAATTACCTATTAATCGTGCTACTAGCTTTAATTCATTCTTTAAGAAACATTGATATTTAGATATCTTTAGGGCATTTTTATTTCTTAATATTTTAATTTTGGACCAGAATTGGGGAATTTACGTCTCCAAGAGGACTCGAACCTCTGACCCCATGATTAACAGTCATGTGCTCTACCTGCTGAGCTATGGAGACATAACTAATCTAAAAAAAGTTAATTTTTAAAGCTTACCTAAAGCTTCATTTTTTTAACCGAGTCTCTTAAACCTAGGTCTTCGCCATAAAAATCCTTTCTATGCAGGTTTGCATTTTGTCTTTCTAGATAGGAGAAAACATTTCCATGCTTTGAACCTTGTATTAAAGAGATTATACCTTGGATTGCTTGACTTAAATGTATATTATCTACAATTATTCCCACTGTATTTGCATTCAAAATAACAACTCCGCCTGTAAGTTCTTCTATGGTTCTCTTTGCTCTTCCGCCAGTTCCAACAAGCCTTGCACGAATATCTGTTAAATTCTTTCGGTGAGTATGCTCTTTGATATTAACAAATTCCAAAACAAAATTTTCCTTCAATAATAATAAGGCATCTTCTATATCAAAACCAAAATCAACGGCTTGTAATACTTTCTCTACCAAATATTCTTCTAACTCTTTACCACTAATTGAAACTGAGCCTTTATTAAACTGAATTTTGATGCTTATTCTAGCTTCTATTAGGGGAATAGCCTTCTTTATCTTTCTTGAATTTTCAACAACAAGTCTATGTACCATATTAGAATAAATCTCCTAGTCTTTATAAGCCTACTTAAAACTCACTATCTGAAACCTTAAACAGGCCATCTTTCTTTAGTTTTTCTATTGCTGCCTTGGTATACTTAAAGAGTATATCTCCCTTTTCATTATCAAATTCCCAAGGTTCTGCAATAATAACATCGCCCTCTCTTAGCCACAATTCTCTCCTTAATCTACCCGGAACTCTACAGTTTCTAGTTTTTCCATCCATACACGAGACAAGCATTCTTCCTGCACCAACTCTTTGAGTAATCATCCCAATTACTTCTCTTCCTCTTGGAATTTTTACTCTAACTGGTGCATCTGGATTAAATTCTCCAGGAACCTTCGGTTTCCAGCTATTTGCCTTAGATTTATCTTTAAAAGCTACCATAATAATATTTAGAAAGAAGTGTTTTTAAAGATGATGTTTAATTGGTAACCTTAGGAGAGCGTAAAGATTACTTTTTAGATTTTATCTTTATGTGACTTTCAATAATTTTTTCAAAATCTAAAAAGTCTTTATAAACATGAGAATTAATCCCTTTTTCTCTAGCAGACAAAATATTTATCTCACTATCATCGAAGAATAAAAGTTCATCGGAAGAGATTCTATCTTTTTTCCCTATTTCGTCTAAAACCGCTTTATAAAATTCTTTTTCGGGTTTTTTATAACCTATCTCTGAAGAAGAGAATATCCGGTTAAATAATTTATCAAAGCCCATATCGTTCTTTATATATTCAACCCTATACTTTTCTTGATTAGTAACTAAATAACATTTTTTTCCGTTTAGTTTTAATTGGTTAATCACTGAGACAATTCTTTCATCAATTTGGTGTTCTGCTTTAAACCAAAACTGTAGAAATTCTTCTACTGTGCCAGGCCATTTCCATTTTATTAACCATGGCCTTATCAATTCTTTCAAATCGCCTTTACCAATTATACATCTTTTAAAATTTCCTTTAAAAAAAGGAATCAGTTCATCCTTAGAAACGCCATATTTTTCTTCATACTCTATACTAAACTTTCCAGAATTAATAATCACTCCGTCCGCATCAAATAAGACTCCTTTGATTACCATAACTAATTATATTTTATCTGGATATTATTAACCTAAAATTAGGGAGAAGGGTATTCCAGCAATTTTTGATATCCCTTCATCTGAAATTAAACCTACCTCTCTGGCAACACTACAGCTTTGCTCTCCGATAATGTTAAAACAAGCATCTTCCATGCTAAAAAATTTCAGTAGCTCTGCAACCTCTTCTCTAGTCTTTTCTTCCCCTTCAAAAAACTTTCCAGTAAGATCAAGTTGTCTAACTTCATCTTCAAATTTCTTGCCTATTAGATTTGAGTCGCACAGAGCTACTGCCAACCTAGTTGCCTTATGTATCTTAATTAACATAACCTTAGAAATCCTTCTTCATTCCGCCTGCAATTGCCTTAAGAGCATCTGCTTCAGACATGATCTTACACATACCGCAGCCACAATCCTTACATTTTCCCTTTGCCATATAGCCGCCTCTTGAAGTCTTTGTCATTGCACCACTAACCATATCTTTCTGGGCTTTACATTTCATACATCTTGCTTCCATTTTTTTATACCTCCTTATATTTTATGAACGTTAATCTTGGCCCCACAAGCCAAACATCTCACATATGCGTTACCATTTTCTTCAACTACCTCTGTATCTGGTTTTCCACATTTAGAGCATCGAACATATTCATTTGCATAAACTTCTACTTTCTTTGAAATCATTTCTTGGGATATTTTCCTGCCAAGTATTAATCTTTCACCTGCAATTTCTCCATAAGATGCTAGGTTTTTATATAAAAATCTTGCAAGGTGCTCGGGGTCTCTTCTTAAGCACAATACTAATTGCATAAAATTAGAGATTATCGTCTTATTACTTCCTTCATATAATACATTTATTTTCTTAATCTCAAATCTATCACATGCTTCGGTTTTTCCAACATTTTTATAAGCTTTATCTAATAGTTGTTCATAATCCATAGATATGCCTATAAACGTGGCTTTTTAAGTGTTCCCCAGATAAAACAAAAAACAAAAGCTTTTTAAATAATCATTATTTAATATAATCACAAGAGATTCTGATATTAATTTTGTTGTTTTCTCTAACAAAACAACTTGCCCATATCAGATAATTCTTAAATATTAACATGGAAGACGAAGTAAAAAATAATGTTTTGAAAACTGGAACAAGCCTAGTTGGCATAGTCTGTAAAAATGGGGTCGTTATGGCAGGAGATAGAAAGACAACACTCGGTGGCCAGATAGTAGCTAGTAAAAATACTCTGAAGGTTGTTCCTATAACTGATTATCTTTTAGTTTCGGGTACAGGAACTAGTTCAGATATAGATTTATTACGAAAGATTACGGCTGCCCAGCTAAGGTTAAAGGAATTAAAAGATAAGAAAAGGCCAAAGGTCAAGGAAGCTGCAAATCTAATAGCCACTATTGCATACAATAATATTCGTCAACCTTCTATGATTCCTTTTATGGCTGGGACAATGGTCGGTGGTTATGATGAGGATGGGGCTGCAGAACTTTATTCTGTTGGTCCAGATGGAAGTATAAAATTAGTTGATGATTACGATGCAAATTTCTCTTCAGGTATGCCTTATATTTTGGGATTATTAGAGAGGCAATACAAACCAAATCTTTCTGTTGAGGAAGGAGTAAAGTTAGCCATAGAAGCAATAAAAGCTTCTTCAGAGAGAGACACTGCATCAGGTTTCGGAGTGGATGTATTTACAATTACAAAAGAAGGCATAAAACAGGTTTCAAAGCAGAAAGCTGAGTCCGTTTATAGCGAGGAAAAATAATTCTAAAATCTTTGCAAATTACACTATGACAGATATATTAAAAACAGTCGAACAGGAATTACCAAAAGGAGTAGTCAAATCTATGCTCTTTGAAGGAGCAAATATAGTTGTTTACACCGCAGATGTACCGTTTTTAAAAGAAGGGGATGCAGATATTAGAGCCGTTGTAAACAAAATTAAAAAAAGAGTTGAACTTAGAGGCGATGAAAAGATCCTAATGGATAAGGAAAAAGCTGAGAAAGAGATAAGGACCTTAATTCCAGAGGATGCAGAACTTACTCAGATAATATTTGATGTTCAAAGGAGTATTGTAGTAATCGAAGCAAAAAGACCGGGACTAGTTATTGGTAAAGCTGGTCTAATACTAAAAGATATCAAGAATATCACTCATTGGTCTCCGATTGTACAAAGAAGTCCCTCTATAAAGTCTAAAATAACAGATAATATTCGTTCCGTATTATACTTAAATAATAATCAAAGAAAGAAATTTTTAAATGATATTGGTAAAAAAGTATACAAGGAGTGGGATCCTTCGAAGATTGATGAATGGGTACGTCTCACAGCTTTAGGCGGCGGAAGACAAGTTGGTAGAAGTTGCTTTTTACTTCAAACTCCTCAATCTAGAATCCTAATTGATTGTGGAATTGATGTTTCTTCCCAAGGAGCAGATAAATTTCCTTATCTTGATGTTCCTGAGTTTAATATTGGGACTATTGATGCAGTTGTACTTTCACATGCGCATCTAGATCACTCTGGTCTTTTACCTTATTTATTTAAGATGGGTTATGATGGCCCAGTTTATATGACTGCTCCTACAAGGGATATTGCAGCACTTCTAGCCTTGGATTTTATAGGGGTTGCTTATAAACAGGCTGCAACACCACTATTCTCCTCAACAGATGTTTCTGAAATGGTAAAACATTCCATTTGTTTAGATTATAACGAGGTTACAGATATTACCCCTGATATTAGGATTACTCTTTATAATGCCGGACACACTTTAGGGAGTGCAGTTATTCACTTTAATATCGGTAATGGTTTACATAACTTCGTTTATAGTGGGGATCAGAAGTATGGCAAAACAAGGCTTTTAGATCCGGCTAATAATTATTTCCCCCGGGTTGAAACCTTGATGATAGAATCTACTTATGGAGCACGAGACAATATCTCTCCTCCAAGAAAAGATGTAGAAGAAGACTTAATACAATTTATTAATAAAGTGATATCCCGGGGAGGGAAAGTATTAATCCCGGAATTAGGCTTGGGAAGATCTCAGGAGACCATGTTAATTTTAGAAGATGCAATGAATTCGGGTAGAATTGTTAAAGCTCCAATCTATGTGGATGGTATGATTTGGGATATTAATGCCATACATACTGCTTATCCGGATTTCTTATCTAGAAATACTAAAACAGAAATTTTTCAAGATAGAAATCCTTTCTTGTCAGATATATTCAAACAAGTTGGTTCAGCACAAGAAAGAAAGTTAGTTTTGGAAGGAGGACCTTGTATTGCCCTAGCTACTTCGGGTATGCTTGTAGGTGGAGCTTCTGTCGAGTATCTTAGAGAGTTTGCAGATAATGAAAAGAATGGGATTGCATTTGTTTGTTATCAACCTCAAGGAGGTCTAGGAAGACAACTTCAAGAAGGAACAATCACAGAAGCTAAATTTGAGGTAAATGGAAAACAAGAGTCTGTACCTATAAAGTTAGAGGTTAAAACAATTGATGGATTTTCCGGTCATTCTTATAGAAATGAATTAATGGCCTATATTGCAAATATAAATCCTAAACCAAAGAAGATTATTATTAATCATGGGGAAATTTCTAGAAGTTTAGATCTCGGATCTTCCATTTATAAAACTTTTAAAGTTGAAACAGTTATTCCTAAGAATTTAGAGACAATTAGATTAAGGTAATTTCTATAATAATTCTAATTCACTTTATTCGAGTCAATCACTTACCTAAAAATAGTTATTTATTTAATACTAGTCCCTTATCGACTAATTTTAATGCTTTTTTTTGATTTGTAAATTTTACTTCTTTCAAAGCTTTCTTAAGTGAAACCCATTTGTATCCTGAATGTTCCGTTTTATCAAAAATAACTTTTCTATTTTTTACTTCGGCAGAAAAAAGGATATCTGTCTGTCCAATATATCCTGGTCGATCGGCCAATAAATTTAGATACTTATATTTCCCAGAATAGTTATATTTTTTAAAATTGAATCCCTCTTGACCAACTTCTTCTTTTGTCTCTCTTATTGCTGTTTGCATAGCACTCTCTTTTTTATCTATTCCGCCCTTTGGAAATTCCCACCCTATCCAATGTTTTTTTCTTTTTAGTAATAGATATAGGACACGTTGTTTTCCGAATATATTTTTTGCCTTTCTATAAACTACTATAAAAACAGCTTTACGATATTTATCTTTCATCTTCTTTTAATAGAATTACATAAGAAAACCTTTAAATATCTTCTCTTCTAGTTAAGAGAGAGGTGTAAATGAAACAAACAATTCTTATTGGTGGAAAAGCTGGTCAAGGCATTAATAAAATCTCGGAGATAATCACAAATGTTTTAGGAGAATATGGTTATCATGTTTTTAACTATCGAGATTATCCTTCTCTAATTAGGGGTGGACACAATTTTAACTTATTAACTTTTTCAGATAAGCCAATTTTCTCAAATGACTCCAGGTTAGATTTTATCATTGCAATGGATGAAAACACTATAAAACTTCATGAAAAGGAATTAATGGATAAAAAAAATATAATTTCCTTCGAGAATTTTTCAGATCTTGGAAGAGACTCAAATCTTGCCCAAGCAACGGCATTTCTTAAAACCTTGGGGATAAAAAAAGAGGATATATTAAAAGAAATTAAATCTCAATTTGATCACGAAGGCTCATTAAATGCTATTGAAAAGGGGTTTATTTCCAAAGAAGAAAGAATTATTATTAAAAAGATTTCAAGGAAGACTATTAATAAGACCGGAAATAATGGAATTGTCCAAGGAATTTTAAAGTCTGGTTTAAATGTTTATATTTCTTATCCTATGACTCCATCAACAGGGGTCTTGCACGAAGTTGCAGAACATTCGGAGATAAAAATCTTCCAACCAGAATCAGAAGTTGCAGGAATAAATCAAGCTTTGGGAAGTTCGTTTACAGGAGCTTTAACGATGATTGGAACTTCGGGAGGAGGATTTGACTTAATGACTGAGGGATTAAGTTTTGCAGGAATGTCTGAAATACCAGTTACTATTTATCTTGCTTCTCGTCCAGGCCCTAGCACTGGAATTCCCACATATACTAGCCAATCTGATCTGAACCTCGCTCTTTATTCGGGTCATGGAGAATTCTCACGAATTGTACTTTGCCCTGGAAGTCCAGAGGAATGTGAAGAAAAAACAAATGAGGCTATTTTTTTATCTGAGAAATTTAAGATGCCCTCTATAATTCTATCTGATAAACATTTGGCTGAATCCGGCTTTACCGTTATTGAAAAATCAAAGATTCAAAAGATTATTCAAAAAAGGAACTTACCTGGAAAAAAACTTGTAAAAGCAACTTCTTATGAACATGATAAGTTTGGTAATACCATCGAAGATGCTGCAACTATCAAGATAAATGCCGAGGATAGAATAAAGAAATCAAAAGAAATCAAGAAATTCATAGGGGGATTTGAAACATATAAGATTTATGGGGATAAGAAATCTAAAAATTTAATTGTTTCTTATGGGAGCACAAAAGGAGCAATACTAGATGCCTTAAAAGATGGAAATACAAACGCTAATTTTTTACAAATAATTTATGTTTCTCCTTTTCCAGATAAAATAAAGAAAGAATTATTAAAATATAATTCCTCTGATATTTTTCTTGTTGAGAATAATTCCACCGCGCAACTCGCTGATTTAATTAGAAAAGAAACAGGAATCGAAATTAAAGAAAAGAATAGGATTCTAAAATATGACGGTAGGCCCTTTTTTTGTGATGAACTTTCAAGAGAACTAACTAGGGGGATAAAATGATCCAATTAATCGCAATTGTAGGTTTATTTTGTATAATCTTTGGAACATCTTTAGTTTCAAGTTCCTTGAAAATTAGAAGAAGATACACATATCCATTATTAGTCATTGGAGGACTTTGTCTTCTCGTCTACAGCATTTATTTAAAAGACACCATCTTTATAATACTTCAAGCCGTTTTTATTATCTCTTCCCTAATTGGTTTAATTAGAATAAATGAAAAATATTTAAGAAGTCAAATAAAAAAGATTAGGAAGAAGAAATGAAACAAAAAAATAAAATTTACATTACTTGGAAGGAAACAATGAGCATGGCTGAAGAGTTAGTTAATCGGATAAATAAATCTAAATTAAAATTTGATGGTATTTATGGTATCCCTCGGGGCGGTCTACCTTTAGCCGTTATACTAAGTTATAGGTTAAATATTCCGGTCCTCTTATACCCTACAAAAGACACACTTGTGGTAGATGATATCAGCGATAATGGGTTAACGCTACAAAGAATGAAGAACAAAAAAATTGCAACATTATATTCTACTTCTTGGACACTTACTAATCCTGATTGGTTTATTAAAGAAAAAAAGAGTAAGGAAGATTGGTTAGTTTTTCCTTGGGAGGTAGATGGATGAAAACTTATGAAACCTTATCAACAAAACAACCTATGACTTGGTGTCCCGGATGTCCTAACTTTATGATTTTGGAAAGTGTAAAACAATCCATTGGGGAACTTGTTGATAAAAAGAAATTCAAGAAAGAAGATTTTTGTTTTGTTGCAGATATAGGTTGCAACTCTAAGATCTACGATTATCTTAATTTATCTGCAATTTATGGTTTACATGGTAGGGCACTTGCCACTGCAACAGGAATTCATTTAGGAAACGAAAAATTAAAAGTTTTGGCGTTCCAAGGAGATGGAGGTGCATATTCAGAGGGATTAGAACATTTTATCTCCGCATTTAGGTACAATTTTCCGATAACTTTAATTGTTCATGAAAATCAGGCTTTTTCTTTAACAACGGGTCAATCAACCCCTACATCTCAGCAAGGTTTCAAATCTAAGGTCAATCCTTCTGGACAAGTTTTTCCTCCTTTAAATCCATTAAAGTTAGCTCTGGCATCCGGAGCAAAATTTATAGCAAGATGTAATGCAAAAGATATTAATCACACAAAAGAAATTTTGCAAAAAGCAATGTTATATCCTGGTTTTTCTTACGTAGAGATAATACAAGAGTGTTTGATTTTCAATCCGTCTAAGGAGATGTATGGTTTAATGTACAAGGTTCCGGACAATTCAGACAAAAAGAAAGCAGAGGTTTTGGTTGGCGAATGGGACTATAATCGGAAAAATGGTAAAATACCGCTCGGCGTGATTTATTCTAGCTAGGTTGTATCTATAAAGTAGTTACACATAGAAAGGTTTATAAATTCTTAATTTCTAACGAATTAATGGTATCTTTAGAAAATTTAAGAAAATTAAGAGATGAAGCTTTAGGCGGAGTAGAGAGAATTCTAAGAAAAGAATCAAACAAGCTTAATAGCCAATCTCAAAGAATTAAGACAAAATTGGAATTAGAACATGAAAAAAAGCTTAAAGAGTTAGAACATCAAAGAGAATTAAGTCTTAATTTAGTAAGAAATGAAGCAGAAAAACAAAAGGACTCTGCAAATAATGCATATTATCTTCCTGCGTCTCAGATAATCCTGGAGAGGTTAAATCAAGATAGTGCTCTTATAGATTATACCGATAGGATTTCTTCCTTTAGTCCGGAGGAGTTATCTAAAGCCGAGCAAACAATCCAAGCTCTAGCAATAGTCGATAAGATAAATGAGGGAGAAGAAAGAAACACGGTTAGATCTGTTTTAGAATCTACTCTTACTCCTAACTTAAAGGGAGCAATGCAGGTTTTAGCTACCAAAAAGCCAGAAAAGACAACGATCGATCTTTATCTGTCTGCAGATATGGATGGGGTCTATCTTTTAGTTCCAACAAAAAATCCACAACCTAGGGGAATAGAAAAAGTTTTGAATGACTTGGTTACGCGGGTTATTAGTCTCGGTACCGCACCAAATGGCCATTCAAAAAGATGCATTTCTCCAGGAATTGTTGTCGGACCAGATACAGAGATTAGATTTGAACAAGATATAGAAGATCTTAAAGGTTTCCCCCTTTATTCTTTAAAACCAGAAAAAGATAAGGATGTTCAATTGCTCTTAAGGGTCATGAAAAAGAAATTAGAAGAATTAGAGCCTAGAGAAATTAAAGACTCTGGACTCTCAATAAGTTTTGTAGATTTAGAGCCTGGGATAATAGATTATCTAAGAAATCCGGAAAATGATTCTAAGATCGAAGTAAATATCAGAAGAGGAATATCTGAAAAAAAGAAAGATTATGTAACCGCTGCAGAAATGATCGGTTATACAACTAAAGGTGTTAAAACTCTTGTTACTCGAGGAATACTCCGAGGAGATTTGGAAGGAGTGGATTCTGATTCTCTTGAAGAATTCCAAAGAAGAAAAGAAGAGTCAAATAGGCCATCTGGAAAACTAAGAAGACTTTATTCTGATCCGGCTAGCTTTAATCCATCTGAAGTAAGAGAAAGAACATATAGCTATCTTAATGAATGCGGAGAACAAATTAATTTATCCGATATAAGAGAGATTTGTTTGATGACAACACAAACGAGTGCAAAAAACTTGGTAAAGAGAATTACAGGAAGAAATATTGGAAATCAAGGAACAATAAATAAATCGGTTATTGAAAGATATCTAGAAGGAAGAGAGCCTACAAGATTTGGTTGGAAAAAAAGAAAATAATATTAATCGGCTCTCTAAGAGCAAAGATTATAGATCATTAAAAAGTCATATGACCTTTATTCAATAAATAATTCAAATAAACATATAAAGCTAAATTCTCTAAGAGGATTATGGAAAACA
>CAZKBE010000001.1:65445-100872 GCA_964551115.1 Candidatus Woesearchaeota archaeon | reverse complement strand
GATGTTAGGCCTTCATGTAATCTAGAAGATTTAGTTAAACTTCATGAAGAAGCCTCACTACACCCATTCTTGCTAATACGAAATGGAGATATTCAAAGGTTAAATTGGTACAGAGAAGTAATTCGAAGAATGGTTGTACAAGCCAGACAAATAATTAATATTAAAGACTTGGGAGATCAAGATGAATTCTTCTAAGGCACTTAATGGAGGCACTATAAGAAGAATCGAGGGGGGAGAGTTTTATCTGGTTGAGAAACCATTTTCAACCATTGGACCAAAATCCATTCAAGAATATATCAAAATAGCTTTACCTGAATTACAAAGATTAAGAGAGGAAAAAATACATGATAAAGTAGGACTCCCCATTTCCAAAAAAGGAATGTTATTTTGGGACCTAGAAACATCCGGTTTAGGAAACGATCCAATAGTTTCAATTGCATCTGCACATGAGACTCAAAATGGAAAACTTATTGCTCAATGTTGTTTTGCAAGAAACTACTCAGAAGAGCGTTCCATAATTGCCTATTTCTTGAGAATACAAAAACATTATGAACATCTTTTTACTTATAACGGCAGTTCATTTGATCTACCTAGACTCGATGCTAGGATCATACAATCAGGTCTTTATAATGGTCAGAGATTAAAAGAAAATCTTAATGGAAGACATGAAGATTTGTACAGAAAAGGTATAAGTATGGGGATGATTAATCCTAGAGATGCTAGTCTTGCAAAATTAGAAAAAACTTTATTTGGTTTTGCAAGAGAGGATGATATCCCCTCTGCAGAAATTCCTCTTGCTTATTATGAATATGTTTATGAAAGAAAAAGAGAAACTAGAAAGATACCTACAAATAACAAATTATTAGACATATGTAGAGAAGAAATCATCCGGAAAGGAATTTCAGAGGTTGGAGAAGAAAGCGAACAAGCCCGTAAAATAAGGTTAACCGCGGAAGCTTTGAAGATCTATTCAGATAAAAGTGTTCTAGGAGAATTTAGAACAGAATTTTTTCCCGGCAAGAAAATTTGCCGAGAAGAAAAGGCAAGAGATATGGAAAAATTGATAAATCATAACCTTCTTGATGTAGTAAGTACTTTTGCCATTTATCTTTACTTAGTTAGCGGAATCAAACCAGAAAAATATTCTAACTAGAATCAAACACCATTTTAAGACCATAATTTTAAGAGAAATCTCTCCGAAGATCAACAAAGCATTAAGTAAATATCTAAAGAGCAATTTCCTATTTGAAAGTTATTTGTTTTAAATGTTCTATTCTTTTATTTGCGTCCATAGAATTTGAAAATTTCTTCCAAAAAATTTTAGATAACCATTCTGCCCAGGATTTATCTGAGATGTTATAAAAGATAAACTTTTTTTTGTTTAACTCATTTATTCTTCCTGTTGGTTCTTTTACTTCTTTTAATCTAATAAAATTCCCATCAATTATAACTCCTCGTATCGGATGTGAATCATGCCGGATTTCAATTAAATCTTTTCCATGTTTTAAATTAAGTGACAATAACCTTTCTATATTTTTTATCCCTGCAAGATCAACTCTGCACAAAACTTTAATATTAATCTTTTTTTGAATCAATTTTTCAAATATTTCATACAGATCTTTTTCCTTATCTTCGATATTAATAAAAGAGAGATTACCGGAGAAAAAAAGTATTTGTTTTTTAGTGGTTAATAAAATGTCTTTTAATTCTTGAATATTTTCTTCCTCCTTATCAAAAACAAAACTTTTTCTGTTTTTTTCAGGAACATATTGAAATATATCAAATGCAGAAAAGTCTTCTTTCTTTTTACAATTAAATATATCTTTTTCTAATCTTTCTTGAAAAATAGAAGAAGATACTTTTTCAACAGAAGACCAGTATATTATTTTTAATGCACCCCTAGTTCCACCCCTAAATACTCTTGTTGAAATAGTTCCAAAGTTTTTTTGAATTTCATCAATATATCTATCCGCAGTTCTCCAGTTCTTATTAATTAACTCTGCTATTTCTTGTATGCTCCTTGGTTTGGCATATACAAATTCTTCAATTTTATTTGTTATTTCAGAGTCAAGCATAAATGTAATTTGATTACTAGATATATAAAGATTATGTTTTTGTACAACTCTATTGACAATTTTTGTACAGAAATATGTATATTAAATACAACTCTTAAATAATTCAGGTGAAAGAATGGGATGCATAGAAAAAATATATAGTGTTTCTGCATTGGTAGGAAATGGCTTATGTAATGCAAATTGTAGTTTTTGCGCGGGAGAATACTTAAGACCAGAAGCAAAAGAGAATAAGATTTACGATAAAAATCTTGAAGCTGCAATCAAGCTTTCAGCTCGTTATGGTGGTTGGTCATTATCCTTAACTTCCAGTGGAGAACCAACTTGTGATCCAGATGCTCTAACAAAAGCTTTAGAAATATACAAAAAATGTGCAGATCAAGGAGCTTATTTTCCAAATGTCAACTTATTTACTAATGGAATTCTTTTTGGTAATGAAAAATTCTGTGATAAATACCTTGATACTTGGCGAGAACTTGGACTGAATAATGTTGCAGTATCCATACATGAAGTAGATGAAAAAGAACAAGCCAATGTTTATGGTGTTAAAAATTACCCCGATTTAGAGAATATTGTTAAAAATGTAGAGTCGCATGGTTTAGGCATAAGAGGAACATTGCTACTTAGAAAAGGAAGTATAGATAACTCTAGAAAATATGAAACCGCCGTAAATACCTTAATAGAAAAAGGAATAGAGAATATTACCTCTTGGCCAATTGGCAATCCTGATGGCACTCGAACGGAATATACTCCATCTAGATTAGGCTTATTTGAGATACGAAGATGGTTACATAAAAATGCAAAAATGTGCCATGGCCATGTTTGGGGGGGAGGCGTGTTTGATTATAAAGGAAATATTTTAAGATATACAGATTATGTAACCAAACACGATCCTAAAAAGGATTTTGTAAGACAACTAGTAGTTTTTCAAGATGGAACAGTTGCTTATTCTTGGATAAGAGAAGGAGCTTTGTGTATGAAATGAAGCTAAAATGACATTAAATGGCCTATCCATTTTTATTAGAGCATCAGAATATAACGTAAAAGGTAAACATGTTAGTTTTACAAAGAAGTATGCTCGTGTTCCCTGTAGAGTTGAAATTTAGTGCAATAGCCTGAAAGGACATTTCAGGGTTAAAGTGAACTCATAACCATAGAGTTATAGATTATTGCCAATTACGATTAACCATTAAAACCCCAAAGAAGAGCATGCGAATGTTTTCTTGCAATTTCAAGTTCTTTTGCTTCCCAACCATTTCCAAGAACCCTATATTCTATATTTCTGCCATTATGCTCAGCCCTATCAATTCCATATTGCATGCCTTTAGAAATTCCTAAATCTTGATAAACGACAGTTGTTGTATCTGGAAGAGCTTCAATTAATTCTTTTCCCGCATTAATTCCAATGTCTCTTTCTAGAGGAATATTATCATCTAAAATTCCTGGTTGAGTGTAAAATAAATGGGAAGCAAAGGGCGTCTCTCCACGTAATAAACTATCTCTAACACACGCCCTAGCATAAAGAAGATTTCTTCTTATTTCTTCTTCATCTTTTCCTGAATAAGGAGTCTCAATGTCAACAAATGCGGCCATACTTTAATTAGAACATTAAGCTTTTTAAAAGTATATTTAGCTATATAAACTTATTAAGCCTCTCAAAATTATTACGTATAATCTTAGTTGAATCTTCCCCCAGCAATTCAAATGTAATAAAAAAGGTTTTTGATTAATTATTTTATGGGATTATCGAATAATTGAGACAAATATCTAAATAAAAACCTTTTATTCGATTGTAGTTCCAACAAATTCTCGGCCATTGAGAAGATTATCTAACTGATTAGCATCATCACCTAAAATGTAGGTTTTTATATTATTTCTCTTTATAACTTCCATAGCAGTATGATCTACAGGAGCATGCATTCCCGGTTTTGATTCAATCTTCATAACTAACTCATTGAATTCTTTTATTGTTGCCCTTGGAATAAATTTTGCATTTTTAAACTCATTTGGGTTTTTGTCATATAACCCTTTCACATTGGTTAAATTGATAAAATCCGTGTCTAAATAATTTGCAAGCCTTACCGCAGTGGAATCAGATGTTTGATTTGGCGCATATCTTAATCCCCCACAAAAAACAAAATCATTTCTTAATAATGAATTTTTAACAGACTTCATATCATGAGGAATTCCTTTCTCAGGGTCAATTCCAAAAAAATAAGACATAAATCTTGCATTAAGCCTTGTAACCGAAATCCCTGCTAGATTCTGAAGATATTCTATTTTACCTTCTTCGGATAATGCTTTAATATAAGTTCTAGCTACACTGCCACCACCACAAACAATTACAAATTTGAATTTTTTAGTATTTTTTAGAATAACTCTTCTAAATTCCCTAAGAAACTCTAAATTTATTTTACCTGGAACAATTAAACTCCCACCCAAAGACAGAACTACCACACTCTTTTTCATAATAAGATAAAAGACAAGTTATTTAAAAAGTTGTTGTTATTTGAGTATTGATTAGAAACTCTAATTTTTTCAATATTACTATGAATCTAATTTCTTCCATGCCCGGATAATTATTTAGTTATTTCTAAACCTTCCTAATTGTATCTATATAGTAGTTACAGATAGAAAGATTTATATACTCTAATAGTTACAACAACGATATGGGATTCGCATTATGTAGATTTCATGAAGAAACTGGTTGTTCTGAAACGGGTGGCCAAGAATATCGTGTCCATTTACAAGATTTAAATATAATGATAAATGTTCCTTCGATGTGGAAACATTATATGGATGAGCATCTTGTACAACCGACTGAACTAGAAAGGGATGTTGTAATGTCTGCTGATCCAACTAGAGCAACAGGACAACTTATACGTACTAGATCATCTCAAAGATCTGAGGAAATTAAGGTAATGTATGTTGAAAAAACAGATACAGGATATACACACCAAATTGGAACAAAATCAGATGTTCCATTTATTAATAAACTGGAAACAATACTTAATAAAATCCAACCTTTGCAAACTAAAGGTATTGGACCCGTTTATAGATAATATACTTATTGCACCTCATTCTTTTAATTGATTGAACTTTATTTTGAATATAACGAAGATTAAGAAATAAAGAAAAGATAACTTTAAAAAGTAAAAATAAATGATAGATAATAAGGTATCTTTAAGGGATTAAAGATAGTACCTTGAACGAAAGTTCGAAAATCAAAAGCCCTAATAGTATAACGGTTAGTACACAAGCCTGTCGCGCTTGAGACCCGGGTTCAATTCCCGGTTGGGGCGTCTGACCTTTGACGTATTTTTTAGGGCGTACATTTTTTAAGATTTAGATAGTTTTTTAAAGTATTTTTTGTTCTTTTATTTGAGGTGTCGGTAAGGAATCGCCTAAGAATTCTAAAATAATAAAATGGTAAATATTGATAAAAAATTAAAATTTTGGAATAGATTTGGTTCTATAACTCCTTGGTTAGCAGCTGTGCCGTTTTTTTATACTTATGTTTCTACACAACACTCTGCAATGAATAATTCTTATTTTTCAACTCCTGAAGTTGTTCAAGTGAGAAAAATAGATGAAAATTTATCTTCCTTACATACCTTTGGACAATATGTTTCTTCTGCAAATATTTCTTTTAAGTCTAATGACTTACCCGAAATTATAGAGGCAGGTAACAACTTATTGACTAATCAAAAGGAACTTCTTATTAGCTGTTCAAATTTAGAGACAAGATTAGAAACTCAAAAAAGATTATTGTCACAATCAGAAAATTATAGTGGGTTTAAAGCAGAAACAGAAATAGCAAATGAAGGATTAAGAAAAATGACTTATTTAATTCCGGCTACTTTAGTCTTGGCTAGTGGTTTAGCAGGGCTTGGGGCAGGTATGAGTTCTTATTATAAAAAAAGAGTTCTGTGATAATAAAATTTCTCGGATAAAAGCATCGGTAGATTCTGATCTAGATTGAAATGCTCATAGCTATCTTTGAAAGAGAAAGAAAATGATATTATAAACTTGTAACTAATATGATTTAGGCATGTCATCCAGTCACGGCGGTTGTGATATTTACTCTGGGTAAGATCCGTGAATCCTTGTTTTCTAATCTTATCAGTTACCCTTTACAATTACAATATTAAAATGTAAAGGGTAAGGACTATATTTTATATAAACATATTCCAATAGCTTCTAACCATTTCATCTGCAACAAATTGTATTAATGGGGTATAATTCTTCTCATCTACTTTTGTTAAATCGCTGTTATCTGCTTTTCTCAAAACATCCAAATAATCTGATCTTGTTTTCTTAAGAATAATTAATGGGGGGAAACTATTTTTTAATAAAATATAATTAAGAATCATTCTCCCAGTTCTGCCATTTCCATCTGCAAAAGGATGTATTTTTTCAAATTTATGATGGAATATGATTGCTAAAACTAATGGATGAAGTTTTTCTTTATTTTTTTCATACCAGTTTAATAATAAATCCATATCTGTTTTTACATAAGCCACAGGAGTTGCATCAAAATTGCTTTTTATTACTCTTATGTCCATTTTTCTATATCCTTTTCTTGCATCTATATTATTTAACAAGTTATCATGTACGTTTATAATGAAATCATGGCTTAATTTTTCTTGAGAATTAAGTAGTTCAAAGAATATTTTTTCTGTATTTTGTAGATCATATATCTCTCTTAACGTCTTGTTTTCAGGAGTTAATCCTTCTACTAGGAGATTTCTGGCTTGTTCTAGGCTTATAGTATTTCCTTCAATAGCTGTTGTGTTATAGGCATATTCTATAATAAAGTTCTTCAAAATCTCTCGTTTAGTCAATTCATCTAATTTCTTGAAGACATGGTTGTGATGCAACTTGCAGGCCTCAACTTCTTCAAGTTTTTCTACTAGAAACTCATCTTTTCTCAACTTTAATTCCTTAGCCTTTTCTAGCCAATGATTAGATTCTATAAAATTATAAATTGTTTTGTATGTTTTTCTTATTTTTTCTTTATGCTCTTTTTTCTCCAGAGTTTTTCTAACCTCTTCTAAAGAATTACCAAGGTAAGCGATATCTTTTACAATCATCTTTTTGCCGCTTCTTGTGGATGCCCTTAGATAATAATAGGGCTTACTAGAAATTATTTTTTTGTAAATATATACCATAGTAAGTAGAATAATACGAGATTTATAAATCTTACCCTTTACAAATAATTTATAAAAAGTAAAGGGTAAATATCAAATTTATGTGCAATAATTAGAATATAATTCTAGTCCCCTATCTATAAAATTTACTCTAGATAAAACCCTATTGAATGTGTCACCCCCATGTAGTCGACAACCCTTAAAAATCAGCTAGATCGCACACAGTTCGATGGAAAGCACTAAAACAACTAAATCTTTGGAGGAAGATAACTCAAAAAGGACATCCCATTAAATTGGACAAATCTTCCGAGTTTTATAAGTTCTCTAAAAAAGGGCTAAGGCAAAACAGAAAACTATAAATACTAAAAAGATTTTAATTATTTATGAAAGAAGTTCATCTAGGAAATAATGTGGAATATCCTGTTAAAGGATCATGGGGAGAAGCAGTACTATATGTTCCAAAAGAGGATATTAAAAGTGGAATTTTCATTCTTCCAGGAGAGCTTTGTGTTCGTGCTTCAAAAGATGATACTCTGTTGCAAGGGATTGATAAGATTCTTACAGATACAGATATCTTAAATGGAGAATTACAATCCATTTCCGATGAAGATATGATGAGAGAACTTGGTAGAACCTAAAGTCAAGGTCTAATTAAGTCTAGTACACTTTAAATCAAATTAATTTTCTCCACCCAATAAAATACGTCAAAGGTCCTCACGGCGGTTGGGGCGGTCATTTTTATCGTCGACAAAATGCGATTTTTTAAATTCTATCGTCGATAGATTTGGAATTTATTTTTTAAGAAGTTTGAGGTATTTTGGGGATTGAAAAAGTTTTGCTTCTTTTTTTGCTCCGAAGGAGTACCCTTGTAAGGGCAAAACAAAACTATTTAGAACAAAAGTAGTATAAATGTTGTCCAAAAGCATTCATCAGTCCTTCTGAAGTAGTTGGTTTTTCGGGCGTTAGTTTTGCAAGCCACAGCCTAGACTTTCTTACTCCTTCTAGAGGAATTTCTCGTACTACTTCAATTCTTCCCCCAGAATAGCCCAACAAACCTGCAATTCCTCGAGGATATGAAGACAGAATTACGGAATTATGACCATCAAGTGAAGCAATCAAGTCCCCTTCTCCTTGGAACATCCATTCTCTTTGTATAGTTTCTACTAGTTTAGCAAGAGGTTGTGCTTCTTCAGGTTTGTTTAAGTGGTATTTTATTAACATATTTGTTCTCACTTTCGAGAAAGAACATCATTTTATAAACCTTTTGTTTTTTCCTGTTCGTGAAAGTTTGCCAAGGACGTAATAGGGAACACGGTTTTTGTTAGGTTGGGATTTGTTTTAATTATTAAGTAGTTAAATTTATAAAGATTATTTGAACTCTAAATAGTATGGTAGATTTTGATGAGAAGAACTTTTATGCGCGAGGGGTCTGTACTAACTTTTATGATGACACTTATTCTGTAGTGGGGCAGATGATTCACCAAGATAAAGATTTACAACAAAGGATTAGAGATACAATCAAAGACAAGAGAGTTATAGAATTAGGGTGTTGTAATTTATTGGGATATTGTTTAGATTTATTTGCAATGGGTGCGGATTCTTATGTTGGTGTTGAACCGTTTCATACGCCTAAAGTTGAAGGAGTTAAACAATGGTTTGTGGATAGGGGTTTTGCCAAAGTAGCTGAAAAAGATATTAGTTATGTTCATAGAGATGCAGCATCTTATCTACAATCAGTTAGAGACAGAGAAGGAATAGTCACATTTAGTTCTGGTTTGCTGGAAGGTTCGATCTTATATAATCTAGAGTATGCACAAGAGGTTGTGCGCGAAATAGTTAGATTGGCAAAACCAAATGAATCATCTGCAATTCATGTTACAGACTCCTTTTTCACCGATTTGTTGCAGAAGGAAGGATTGCATTTAGATTTTGGCAGAGAAATTTCTTCGAATAGATATTTAGTGGGAATATATTCCAAAGCCCAGCCAAAGTAGCTCTCAATTTTTGAAAAAGTTTTATATATTTTTAGCGAGCCCAACATTCTAAGGATGGAAGTCTGGGGCATCAAAGGTTGTGACAGGAAATTCAAGATTAGAAAGAGTATGTTATTATGATAAACCTTGTTTAGATAAATTATGAGTATATAAATAATTATAAAACCAAAAAAACTCCACCCATTATGCCAAATTATAAAGACTTAAATGAAGCCTTGAGGGAGACATGTAGGCAAGAAAGCGAAAGTTTTTATGCAAATATAAAAGATACTTCTGGAACGCAAGCAAGAAAGCTAGCTCAAATAGTTGATCAGAACTCAAAAACTAATTTTGGAAGAAGATTTAACTTTGAGAAAATTAAAGATGTAAAAGATTTTCGATCAATAGTTCCTATAACGACATATGAAGACTATGAAGATTATGTGACTCAGATCGCTGAGGGGAAAGAGAATGTTTTAACAAAAGAAGAAGTTTTAATGTTAGAACCAACAAGTGGTTCTACTTCTCCTTCAAAATTTATTCCATACACGGAAAAATTAAAAAGAGAATTTCAACAAGGGATATTCCCTTGGCTTTATGACCTCTTAACTAATCGACCAAATGTGACCAAAGGAAGTTTTTATTGGTCCATTACTCCTGCAACCCACAAACAAGAGAGAACTTCCGGGGGAATACCTCTTGGTTTTGGAGATGATGGTTCTTATTTTACACCACAACAACAAGAATTGATTGCACAATTGAGTGCTGTTCCTTTTGATGTTGCAAAAATACAAGACATGGAGGATTTCAGGAAGAAAACATTATCTTATCTCCAATCAAATAAAGATTTATCGTTTATTTCTGTTTGGAATCCAACATTTTTATCTTTATTATTAAGACAACTGGATAAACCTGGAGAAATATGGCCAAACCTTTCTTTAATTAGTACTTGGGCTGATGGAAATGCTTCACATTATGTTAAAGATATAGAAAAATTATTTCCAAATGTAGAGATTCAACCAAAGGGTTTAATTGCTACAGAAGGTTTTGTTTCTTTTCCTTTAGTTGGATATGATGGATCTGCTTTATCTGTAAATTCTCACTTTTTTGAGTTTAGGGAGTTAGAAGATAAAAATAATATTAAACTAGCTCACGAATTAGATAGCGGAAGAGAGTATGAAGTTATATTGACAACTAGCGGAGGATTTTACCGGTATAACCTAGAAGATATTGTAAGAGTTACGGGATTCAAAGATCAATGCCCTTTAATCAAATTCTCCGGAAGGAATAATAATGTTTCTGATTTATTCGGAGAAAAATTAAATGAGTATCATGTTGCAAAAGCTATAAGCGAAACACTTGGAAAAAATTCATTACATCCTTCATTTTTTATGATTGCTCCTGAAAAAACCATGGATATTCCTTCATATGTTTTATTCATGGAATCAATTGGACAAATAGATGCAAACTCCGTTGTTGAAGATTTAGATTTGAGACTACAAGATAATTACCATTATAAATATTGTAGAAAACTTGGACAACTAGAAAGACCAAGAATATTTGTTATTGGAGAAGATAAAAGAAGAAGTGCTTCAGATATTTATTTAGAAGAAAATGAGGCAAGAGGTAAAAAAATAGGTAATGTTAAACCTAAAATATTAAGTTCTCAATTTGGTTGGTCTAAAAAATTTAAAGGTAAATTCATAACCTAATATTAACTAAAACTGCATGCAATTAACAAGATTTATAAACCCAGATCTCTTCATTTTTCTATGAAAGGTGAAAAAAACAATACTGCAAAGGTATTGAAGGGTGTTTTATTCGTTGCTGCACTATTTAATTTGATAATTGGTGGAGCTGGCCTATTTTTTACAAATCTTGCAGTAGTTGTATCAAAATACGCATTCAACTTTAACATGGTCCTGACTGACCAAATTGGATGGATATTAAAGCCATTTTCGGCATACATGTTTATCCTCGGCCTTATGCTAATGCTTGCCGTGCAGGATCCAAAAAGCAATAAAGCAGTTGTTTACGGTTTTATCGCCTTCACCTTTTTAAGAACAATACAAAAGACTTATTTCGTTATCCTTGGAGGTTCTTCGTTTATGGTAAATCATAATATGGGGATGAGCATTTTGAATATAGGAGTTCTTTTAATTTTTGGAATAACCACACTTGTATTATACAAAAAAGCATATAAGTAAGGTAATTCTCTTTAAATAATGGATAATACGTTAAAGACAGTATATAAAATTTCTAGGATTAAAGATAAGAAAACTGGAACGCCAGGAAACTTAAAAACACAACGAGTTATAATGGATAGCCTATCTTGCTTTGACGGAAAAATCACTCAAGAGACATATCCGATTACGGTATATTCTAAAAATGAAGCAATTATTTCTGGGGAGAACGTAAGTATATGTGGCTATTTGCACGACTATACTGGAATTAGTTCTGTGAAAGAAATAAAAGGAGAAGTTGTATCTGTCGGTAAAGAAATAGACTTTTCACTAAAAAATCCACGAGGTAAAATAATAATGTGTCAATCCGATTTGTTTGTACATCGAATTATACAGATCCAGAAAGCAATTAAGCGGGGCGCTATCGCCCTTATAATTGTTTCACCATTTAACAAGGAGATTGTTTATGGGACTGGAACATCCTATCTGAATAAGCCAATTGATATACCTGCAATAGGGATAACAAAAAATCAAGCAAAGAATATAAAAAATGGAAAAGTCTATTCTATTAAAGTTCATTATAAAAAGAAGAAAACTATTGGGAAAAACCTAATCTTTGAATTTCTAGGAACAAAGTCTCCAGAGATTGTAATTGGCGCACATTATGATGGATGGTCATATAGTGCCCAGGACAACACAATTTCTCTTTATTTTATGTTTGAGTTAATTAAAACTTTAAAAGATAATCCCTCCAGACACAAATATAGATTTGTATTCTTTGACTCAGAAGAGCTAGGTATGGTTGGGTCTTATAATCATCTTAAAAAAAATCCAAGAAATAATTATAAGGCATATATTAACTTAGATTCAATTATTCCCTCAAAAGGGTCTAGTTTTAAGACTATTCTCTATTCCAAAAAACTAAAACATTCTATACCCTTTATTAAATGCCTTATTAATGGATATCTTCCTATTTCATTAGACTTTTTCTATGGGCCAAAAAAATATGGATTTCCTTCAGATAGCCATCATTTTTATCTAAGTAACATACCAACAATAACTACTTTCTCAAGTAGCAAATTCTACCACACAAGAAAGGATACTTTTGAAAATCTAGATTTAAAAAAAGTTAAATATATTAAGGATATTTTAAGACAGGTGTTAATTAACATAGAAAATGATAATAGAAAAAACTAAGCACTTTTGTGATAATTGCAACAAGGAACATGATGCACAAATTTTAAAAGAAGGAAAAGATGTCTATTTTAGTTATACCTGTAAAGAAAAAGCAAAGTCTGTTAAGATATCGAATGATTATGAGGTATTTATGCATCTAAGGAGTTTTTATAAAAAAACTAAATTTGAAAGATACAACTCAAAAATGTTTACAGTGGTAGAATTAACAAATAAATGTAACTATAATTGTCCTATCTGTTTTGCTTCAGCAAACGAAATAACTGCAAAAGACTTTGCAATTAATGAGCTCAATGATTATTTAGATAAATTAAACACTCGCTTTATTTTTCTTTCGGGTGGTGAACCAACTATTCTTTCCAACTTGAATAGAATAATCCAAGAAATTAAAAAGAAGAAATTAAAAATATTCATGTTTACAAACGGCTATAATCTAGGTAAAAATAAATCTCTTGCTAAATCATTAAAAAAGGCAGGTTTATTTGGTGTTGGAATCCAATTTGACACTCTTAACTCAAAAACTCATCTAAAAATTAGGGGGAACAATGATATCGAAATAAAAAAGAAGGCAATAGATAATTGCATTGAGTGCGGGCTATCGACAGGATTAATTTCAACAATAGTAAAGGAAAATTTAAAACAAATTGGAGACATACTTAACTATATTAAGTTAAAACAACCATTTATAAATTTAGTACAGTTCCAACCTGCAAAGGTCACGGGGAGATTTAATTATCATAAAAAACAGATAGTTTATCGTGATGAGATAATTAATGAGATCATCCACTCGTCAATATTTGAGGAAGTAAGTTTAGAAAGTTTTCTCCCCTATCCTAAATTTCGTCCAATGAATACAAATGTTCATCCAGATTGCGGTGCTTTTTTGATGCTATTCAAATATAAAGACAGATATATTCCACTAAATAAACTATCAAATACTAAGAAACTATATAGTTATCTTGGATCAAATGATATGAGGTCAAATATATTTACAAAAAATGTTGTACCCCTGTTCTATCTCTTTAAATCAACGCCGTTTAAGAATTATCTAAAACTATCTTCATCAATATTTGGCACTATATTTAGAAGCAAGAAGAATCGTATTCTATTTATTACAGCAAGCACATATGGGAATAAAGATTATCAAGATACAAATAGACTTAAAAATTGTAGCAACCAAGTAATTACTGGCAAAAGGGAACTAAAAAACCCTTGTCAAGGATGGTAAAATGATAACTGAAATTTTATACAAAATAAAAAAACCTTTTTTATCCATGAAAGGAATAGAAAAGATAAAAAGAGAAATAACCGAATCACAGCTAGGACATTCAAAGATTATTGGATGGGAAAATGGTTTACCTGTAAAAGCTCTAATTTTTCCTCCAGAAAACAGCGATGTATCTAGCCATGCCTTTGCAGGATTCTATAACACCCTCAGGTCTCACAATATTCTCCCATTTATGTGTAATCTTGCATTAACTAACAGTTGTAATTTTAAATGCAAGCATTGTTCAGCTGCTGGACAAAGTGGAAAGGAGTTATCCACAGAAGATTGGAAAGACATCATTAAGCAATCTCTGGAAATTGGAGTATTTATTATGATGTTTACGGGAGGAGAACCGCTTCAAAGGAAAGATCTTTGTGAAATTATAAATTTTGTTGATAAAAAAAAGGCAGTTCCAATAATTTTTACTAATGGATTTCTTTTAAAAAATAAAATTAAAGAATTAAGAAGAAGTGGACTGAATAGGGTTTATGTTAGTATTGACTATGCTGACCCTAAGCTTCATGATGAACATAGGCAAGCAAATGGAGCCTACAAAAAAGCAATAGAAGCTATAGTGGCTGCAAAAAAAGAAGGGATGCTGGTTGGAATCTCAACATTTGCCTCCCACGCTCGTATAGATAATGGAACCCTGGAAAGAATTTTTAAATTGGCGGATTCATTAAAAGTAAATGAAGTATTCATTACCAATGAAATGCCCATTGGTAGAAATATTAAAGATTATGGAATCGGGGCAATGGGAAATGATTATCCAACTAAACTTAAAAAATTTGTTAAATTACATCAACAAAAGTTTAGGAAAATGGGGATATTTGCATATCAGCAAATCACAAGCGTAGAAGCTACGGGTTGCTCTGCTGGTACAAATATGTTCAAAGTGGCGTTTAATGGAGATTTGTGGCCTTGCGAATTTTGCAATCAGTCAGTAGGAAATCTGAAAAAAAATAGTTTAATCGAACTATGGCCAAAAATGAGAAAACTTGCCTCTGCAAAAAGAGAGGATGGTTACGGCTGCTGGGTTTTACAAGATTATAAAAACAAAATAAAAAAATCAAAATGATTTCTATTTTGCTTAAAGAGCTAATATACAAATTAAAAGCTTCATACATACTAAAGACCCATTCTGATTTCCCAGCCATTATCTATTTACAAACTCTAAATAGATGCAACTATAGCTGCCATATGTGCCCCTATAGCAAAACAATTAAAAAAGAACAAAGAAGAAAAATGCCAATGAGATTGTTTGAAAAAATTATTTTCGAACTATCCGAAGAAAAAGATTTTATAAATCTAACAATGGACTTACAAAACGAGCCCCTAGTAGATAAAAACCTATTAGACTATGCTAAAAAATTTAAACAACGAATTCCCAACAAAGTTCTGGAAATTGAAACTAACGGATCTTTATTAACAAAAAAAAACATTCCATTATTATATAAATATTTTGACAATATCTACATTTCTCTTGCAGCATTTGAACCAGAGACCTATAAAAACGTGACAAATCTAGATAAATTTAATGAAATTTACGCAATTCTAAAATATATCTCTACTAATAAAAACTGGATGAATAAGACACTTATAAGATTCATTAATCAAAAAGCTAACGAAAAAGAAAAGAAGAAATTTAAGAAATATTGGAACAAAATAGGATTTAGAGTATTAATTTACGACATGAATAATCGAGCAAGAAACGTTTCGGATTTTGATAAAATAAGTTCCCCTAAGAGCCCACTTAAAAAGAGAATTTTGAAAATTTTCGGGAAAATATTCTTAAACAAGTGCCCAATTCCTTTTAGACTTTTCTCGATATGTTCTAACGGAGATGTAATCTTGTGCTTTAACGATTGGTCTAAAAAAAACATAATGGGAAATGTCAATCAAGCTACAATAAGGGAAATATTCAACTCAAAGGGATATATTAAAGTTAGGAAAGAAACAAAAAATCATTCTATAAAAAATGATCTTTGTGAGCACTGTAATTTATATAATGACGGAATTTGGATGACATAAACAAAGGATAGTATTTCTTTGCAAAGGTTTTTAACTAAGCCTGCGTGGTCCTTTTTATGGAAATAAACATTGTTCTTATCCTTGTTATTATATACCTTTTTCTTTTTTCCCTATACCATGTTCTAACGGGAGTTGTTTCTGTATTTTTATCAGAATATTCATTAAAAATTTATAAAAAAATTTACGGATATCATCCAAAAGAAACAAAACAACTAGTTATGACGTTCAAGCCATGGGGAACTATGGCAATAGGTCTGGGAGTAGTAGGATTTATTGCCCTGTTTAATCTAGAGGTTTATTATTTAATGTTGATAGCATTTATAGTTGTCCTAGGCATAAGGGCAGGATATAGAGTCTTCTTGAGAAAAGAACTATATAGTTATTGGAATGTTAAGCCAATCCAAAATTGGAGAATGATTATTATCCAACTAGGAGGGGTTTTATTGTTCACAATATTTGTTATTGGTAAGTTGCAAATATAGCTAGCAATCTTTTTAACATTGATTCGGATGTATAAATTATGGAAATTCTATTAATTCAGCCAAGAGGACCAATGTATAGGTATGGTTCAGGTATATTTAGAAAGCCGATTAGATATGCTCCTCTAACTCTGACAACCCTTGCTGCATTGATCCCACAAGGATTAGAAGCAAAGGTGGAATTAGTTGATGAGGGGGTTGAACAGTTTGCACCTCCATTAACTGAGCCAGACTTGGTCGGAATTAGTGCTATTACGGGCCATGCACAAAGAGCATACAGAATAGCTGATTATTTTAGATCAAGAAATACTCCTGTTGTTCTTGGAGGAGTTCATCCAACACTAATGCCTGATGAAGCAAAGCAACATGCAGACTCTGTTGTAACCGGATTTGCTGAGGAAAGTTGGCCACAGTTATTAAGAGACTTTAAGAAAGGAAAGATGCAAGAATTCTATCACCAAAATAGAGATATTTCACTTAAGAATTTACCTAACCCTCAAAGAGAATTGCTAGAGAAAAAGGGCTATGTAACGATCCATAGTGTTCAAGCAACAAGAGGATGTTATAATCAATGCGATTTCTGTGTGACTCCAATAGTTTGCCAAGGTAAGATGTATTTTAGACCTGTTGAAGATGTAGTAAAAGAAATCGAAGAAATTAAAGGAAGAGATTTATTGTTTGTAGATGTTAGTCCCATAGAGAATAGAGACTATGCACTTGAGCTTTATAACGCTATGATCCCATTAAAGAAAAGGTGGATGAGCCCCGCTACAATGAGAATTGCTAAGGATCCAGAATTGTTAAAAGTTGCTTCCGAAAGTGGTTGTAAGGGTCTGCTCTTGGGATTAGAATCTGTATGCGAGAAAAGCCTAAAAAGTATGAATAAAAATTTCAATTCTTTAAACGACTACAAAGATCAAGTCAAAAGACTTCATGATCACGGAATTGCAATAAATGGTTGCTTTGTTTTTGGATCAGACGAGGATGATAAAGATGTTTTTCAAAGAACCGTAGAATTTGTACAAAAAACAGATATAGATCTGCCAAGATATACCGTCTACACCCCTTTCCCAGGAACTCCGCTTTACAAGAGATTTGAAAGCGAAGGAAGAATAACTTCCAATAACTGGTCCCTATACGATGCCCAACATGTTGTTATAAAACCTAAAAACATGTCTCCGGAAGAATTGCAAGAGGGGCATCAGTGGGCTTGGAAAAAAACATATTCTCTCCCAAATATATCTAAGAGATTAATCGGAGCGAGAATATTGCCCCAGGTTGTAATTCCTGCAAACCTTGCTTATCATATCTATTCAGGAAGATTACCAAATTTTGATGAGAATCGCATGAATTCGATAGATTTTACTGGAATCCCAAAAATTTTATAAAATGAAAATAACTTTAATACAACCTTCAATTGGAAAACACAAAAACGAAACTTACCCAAAATCTTGGAGTATGTATCCCCTTAATTTAGCAGTAATAGCTGGGCTGACACCAAAAGAAGATGAAATATCTTTTTTGGATGATAGATTTGAAAATATCCCCTATGATCTCCCTACAGATTTAGTTGCAATGCCTGTTGAAACCTATACTGCAAGAAGGACCTATTCTATAGCAGACAAATTTAGAGAAAGAGGAATTCCTGTAATCTTGGGAGGAATACATGCTACCCTCATGCCTGAAGAAGCTAAACAACATGCAGATGCAATTGTTATGGGTGATGCAGAACCCGTCTGGAAATCAATTATAGAGGATTTAAAAAAAGAATCTCTAAATGGAGTTTATCATGTTCCTTCTAATGGAGCAGTTTTGGAAAAAACTCCCATTGATCGTAGAATTTTTGATGGGAGCAAATATCTTCCCGTATCTTTAATTGAGACAGGTAGGGGATGTTATTTTAATTGTGATTTTTGTGCAGTTACTGCAATGCATAAAGGAACTTATAGAGCCAAGCCTATTGAAGACATTGTAAGAGAAATTGAGCAAGTAGGAGGTAGAGATTTTTATTTTGTAGATGATAATTTTGTTTCAGACTTTAGAAGAACAAAGGATCTATGTAATGCAATAACACCCCTTCAAATTAGGTGGATTAGTCAAGGAAGTATCAATATGGCAGAAGACCCAAAACTATTATCTTCTCTTGAAAAAAGTGGATGTTTCAATATACTTATTGGTTTTGAATCTTTAAACCCAAAAACCTTGGAAACTATGGGAAAGAGTTGGGCATCTGCCAAAAGAAATTATACGGAATCAATGAAAAAAATTAGAGACCATGGGATTACGGTATATGCCACCTTTGTATTTGGTTATGATACTGATACTAAAGAAGATTTTAAAAGAACTCTAGATTTTGCCATGGACCAAAAATTTGCACTTGCAGCATTTAATCATCTGGTTCCATTCCCAGGAACGCCTCTATACCAAAGATTAAAGGAGCAGAAAAGATTAATTCATGATAATTGGTGGTTGAAAGAAGATGGAAAATTTGGAGAAGTAGTCTACCGACCAAAAAACATGTCTCCAGAGGAACTAGCTGAAAACTGCTTTGAAGCTAGAAAATCTTTTTATAACATCGGGTCTATTGGAAAGAGGCTATTGGAATTTAAAGCTAATTCAAAAAGTTTAGTTAATGCAGGATATTTCTCCTGGGTAAATTTATTTTCTGGAAGAGAAGTAAGCAAGAGGCAGGGGTGGCAAATAGGATAGAAAATGGATTTAACACTTATACAACCTGCTATGGGGAGAGTAAAAGGTAAAAAATTTATAAAACCCTGGACTTTAGAACCCTTAACTATCTCCTTACTTAAAGGACTTGTACCGGATAATTTTAATGTTAAATTTTTTGATGATCGTATAGAAGACATTGACTATGATTGTCGGACAGATCTTGTTGCCATTACAGTAGAAACCTTTAATGCACTCAGGGCTTATGAAATTGCTAAAGCATACAAACAAAGAGGAATTCCAGTGGTTCTTGGAGGAGTTCATCCAACCTTAATTCCAGAAGAGGCATTACAATATGGGGATTCGGTTGTTATCGGACAAGCAGAAACTACTTGGCCAGAGCTATTGAATGATTTTGAAAAAGGCAATTTATACAGAGTATATAAACAAGATAAGAATCCTTTAATTGGAAGAAGGAAAATAGATAGAAGCGTATTTGAGGGCAAGAAATATCTACCAATACAGTCTCTTGAAATGGGGAGAGGCTGTACTTCTAAGTGTGAATTCTGTGCTATTCCTGTTTTTTTTGATAAATATAATCCAAGGCCTTTGGAAGAGGTGCTTAGGGAAGTAGAACAAAATAATATGCAACAAATATTTTTAACAGATGATAATCTTTCTGCATATCCTAAAAAGCTTTTAGAGTTCTGTGAAGGAATAAAACCTATGAATATAAAATGGGTTGGACAGGCAGGAGTCAATATTGCTAAGGATGATCATCTCTTAGAGAGTATCTCTGAAAGCGGTTGTCTAGGGCTTTTAATTGGGTTTGAATCTCTAAATCAAGATAATCTGGATATGATGAGTAAGAACGTAAATTCAATAATGGATTACCCTAGTGTTATCAAAAAGGTAAATTCTCATGGAATAAGAATCTACGGTTCATTTATCATGGGCTATGACCATGATACTCTAGAAAGCATAGATGAAACTATAGACTTTGCAATAGATCAAAAACTATTTTTAGCTAATTTTTACCCGCTAACTCCCTTTCCTGGAACGCCACTTTATTCAAGACTAGAAAACGAAGGGAGATTATTCAATCCAAAATGGTGGTTAGATTCTAGTTATAGATATGGAGATTTCACATTTCATCCAAAAAATATGGATGCGAATGAATTGGCCGCTAAGGTAGATTCAGTAAAAAAGAAATTTTATGGGTATCGATCTATTATAAACAGAGGAAGAGAATTTAATGCAAATATATCTTCAGTGAGAGATGCATTGATGTATTTTAATTTTAATCTGAGAACAAGAAAAGAAGTCCGAGGCAGAAGTGAAACTTATCTGGGTGTAGGCAATGAATAAATTTAAAATAGAACTTGCGACGAATGAAGACGATTCAGACCTAAGGAGAATACTTAGAGAAAACCCCATGCAAGGAGATATTTCTTTAACATTTCAAAGAGAACCTAGTTTTTTTGATTCTTTAGTTGTTGAAGGTAGAGAAAATCAAGTTATGGTTGGAAGACAAACTGAAACATCAAAAGTGGTAGGTTTTGGAGTTAGATCAATAAAACCTTGTTTTATTAATGGTAAAGATAGTGATTTAGGATATTTAAGCGGTTTAAGATTGGACAAAGAGTTTAGAGGTTCCACCTTAATTCCGAGAGGTTACAAATTCCTTGGCGAACTTCATAAAGATAAAAAAACTCCAGCATATCTCACAACAATAGTAGAAGATAATCTTCCTGCGAAAGAAATTCTTACAAGTGGAAGAGCAGGACTTCCAATATATCACGATTTTGGAGAATATACTACCTATGTAGTAAATCTCACTAGATCTAGAAATAAAAAATCAGAATTTGAAATAAGAAGAGCACATCCAAGAGATTTATCTAATATTGTTGAATTTTTATATCTAGAAGGCAGAAAAAAACAATTCTACCCGTTATATAAAACGGAAGATTTTAGTGAATCAGGATTATTAAAAGGAATAAAACCTGAAAACATTTTTCTAGCAATAGACTCTGGAAACATAATTGGAACGCTTGCTCAATGGGATCAGAGAAAGTTCAAGCAAAGTATAGTAGATTCTTATAATGGAAAAATGAGAATAATAAGGCCCATTTACAATCATCTTGCTCCCTTGCTTAATAAACATAGATTAACTGAAGAAGGGGAGCAAATCCCTTTTATTTATTCGGGAATTATAGCAACTCAAGATAATAATTCAGAAATATTTAAAGCTCTCCTAAATCGTGCTAATGATGCTAGACTTGATCCAGAGTTATCTCATCTCATGGTTGGCTTGCATGAAAGAGATTCCTTGAATGAAGTTATGAAAGCTTTTCCAAATATTAAATTAAAAACAAGATTATATGTTGTTACCTGGAAAGACGGAGAAAATTTTTTTAAACAATTAGATACGAGAGTTCCTTATTTGGAACTAGGAAGTTTGTAAAATGGATAAAGAAAAATCAATTAGCGGAGAAATAGTCACCGTAGGGGATATTACAAAACTAGAAAAGAAAAGAATGTTTGAACTTATGGATACTTATTATGAAAATGCAAATTGGCAGCATTTTCAAGAAGATTTAAGTGAGAAGACACATGTTATAATGTTGAGAGATTTACAAACACGAAAGATTCAGGGATTTTCAACACAAATGACGCTAGAAACACAAGTAGAAGGTGTTTTAACTAAGGCCTTATTTTCCGGCGATACGATTATCAATAAAGATTATTGGGGCGAGTCAGCATTAGCAGGGCTTTGGGGTAAGTATGCTGTATCCTTAATTGATTCTAATCCAGATACTCCTTTATTCTGGTTTCTTATTTCTAAAGGATATAAAACTTACAAATTTTTACCAGTATTCTTTAATGAATTTTATCCTAGGTTTAATAAGCAAACTCCGACCTATGAAAAAAAGATTATAGATGCCTTTGCCAGATTAAAGTTTACAGATCTATATGATCAAGAAAAGGGACTAATCCGAACAGATGATAAAAAAGATAAATTAAAGAAAGGAATAGCAGAAGTAACAGAAGCTAGACTTAGAGATGAGCACATTAGATATTTTATTGAAAGAAATCCAAATTGGAAAAACGGAGAAGAATTGGCATGTATAGCTCCCCTTTCTAGAGCAAATTTTAATAGAATGGCTTATAGGGCAATTAAGAGTGTAGAAAAATAATCTCTAAAAAACATCTCTCAAACGTCTTTTCAGATATTTGGAAAAAAAACAAATTTTTTATAGACTCCCTTATACCTAAAAATAAAAAACTGCTCATTTTTTTCTGTCACCTTCACGTGGTCGACAACCCTTAAAAATCAGCTAGATCGCACACAATTCGATGGAAAGCACTAAAACAACTAAACAAAATTTAAGGCAAAAAACTTTTAAAAAAAACCCTGCAAGGTGCCAAGAAGGGGTCTTACTCGGTTGGGGCGTCTGACCTTTGACGTATTTTTTAGGGCGTACATTTTTTAAGATTTAGATAGTTTTTTAAAGTATTGATTATTGATTTATTTATGGAATGGGAAGATAAGAGTTATGCTAAAAAAGGGGGAATTATAGCTATTACAATTTATTTTATCGGATTTGTAGTAATTTCTCTTTTAGGTATGAATGGGCAAAATATGCAAATAGTCGGAATATCTACGTTTCTTGGATTTTCTATACCCTTATTTTCTGGGTGGTTAGTAACTTGTGGTGGTTATTTTCTTGAGAATTGCAGTAATAATCCAAACTTTCTCGTATTGATTATTGTTGGAATAGTAATGACTGTGGTTTACTTTTTAATTGGTGCCTTAATTGGTTGGATTGTTGGAAAAATTAAGAAAAAATAAGTATATTAAAAATCAATTCTTTCTAATATAATTCTATTAAAAATAGTATATTTCTAATATTAGCTACAATAGGAACTAGCACTATTAACAAGAAGTTCGGTAGGAGCGGAGAAGTTAAGGCGCAGGGGGCAAAAGTAAAGTTTTGTTAGTGGGGTCAGCGTGGTCGGTTTTTGGTTCTTAAATCTGAGAATTAATCTCTTTGATAATTTATTATTATACGCTTCAATTCATTTTTTGTTTTTTATAGCATAGTCTTGTGTAGCAGGGCTATCTTAATAGATTTTCTGTTAATTTGTCGAGGGTTTCTCTTAGAAAATAATAGGAATGTATTCTTCTTGAATATTTTGCTTTTTCTTCTCCGTCTGGCAAATCCAGATTCTTTAAAAATCTAACTTGAGACATCAGGCCATAAGCAGTGGTGATATTTGGCTTTTCTGGTCGGAGGTCTCTTAATTGATGCAAATATAATAAATCTAGGGGATTACATATTCTGATGTTATATTTTCCATCGACTGAAAGAATATCAAATAATTGAACATTCCAAATGCTTTGTTGAGTTAATATTGGCCCCACAGAAATTGCTTCACTTGTATATCCCTCTATCTTTAGAAAACCAGTATCTAAAATTTCTTTAGGAGAATAACTAGCTGCACAAAAGCGACCAATCTGTGAGTATTCTACAAGTCCGACATCTTCAACATGGACTTCTTTTTCTCCTAGTACTTTTTTAAAAATCTCTTCAATTAATTCTGTATTTCCATCTATGGATAAATCAAAAAATAATTTGATATCTATTTTTTTTGCAACGTGCAAAAAATCTCTGGCTCTTTCTGCGGTAACAACTTTCTCTAGCAAGTGTTCTCGAATAGGAAGATAATCCATACTAGTTGGGTATCAATTAGATTTAAAAGAATTTGTATAATCATTTTTATATTGAAACTAACCTTGTTAAATCCCCCGAAGAGCTGAAATTTAGTGCAATATTCCCGATTGGAAAAATTCAGAATTGAAAAAAAGGCTGATCAAGTGCGAAGCACTATTAGTTTACAGAATCAAGGGGCAAAAACTTAAAAGTAGATATGGGTTCTTGTAAGTTATGCAAAAAGGATTATTAGCAATCGGATTGGATGCAAAAGAGAAGCAATTTGGTGAAGCAGTAGCAACAAGAATAGGAGATATTGGCGGACTAGAAGCATATCCCTGTATTAATGCAATTCAATGCTCAAGATATCAAATGCCCGATTCTGAATGGCGGGTTTTAAGAAGAAAGGCCTATGAGGAGGTATTAAGTACAGCAAGAGTAAAGGGGTGTCGTTTTGTTATTGATGTCCATTCAACCGAATTTAATAATCATAGATTGCTTAATCTGGAAGGAGCTTTAATAACTTCTGAACCGAATCTTTACCTCCATCTGAAGAAAGAGGGAGCAAAAGCGTTAATGTATGCTCCAGCAGGAGTAGAAGAAGGAGTGAAGTTGGTCAAATTAGTAAAACGTGAAGAAGCTTGTGGCTTTAGGACAGAATTTCCTGATTTTATGCCTGATGACTTAGCCTTTTCTTCGGCGTTACACTATGTGGGATTAGAAGTGTATCTTTGTTCTGCTCACAACTCAGGAAGTTATGAGAGGGAAAGCCTTTTTGCAGAGAAATTAGTTCGAGAAATTTGTAAAGTACAAGAGACTGGACGAGCTTAGCTTTTGCCCCTTTCTACTTTTTAGAACTTCAAAACAAGAAAGACAAGAGTTTTTTCAGAAAGTGTGGGTGGACTGGGGAAGTTTTGGTGGAAAGGGGCATAAACATGATAAAACAATAATCCTTATAAATAATGTAACCTATAGTTAATTATGGCAATTTATATAAATCCCCAAGATGCAGTCAAACTAGGTTTGGGTTATTATCGCGGTGTGTCTGGTGAAGAAATGAGAAGAGAGGTTGACAGAGCAGCAAAAAAATATAAAGCAACTAAGTTGCAAAAAGAATTTCGAATAAAAGAAGGAAATTTAGCAAGTTTAGTCTAAGGAGTTTAATTTAGAGCATTTATAGAATTAACAACTTTTTACATTCTTGTCTCATGAAACCTGGATATAATTCTAGTTTTGGAGTTCCGTTTTCAATGACTTGAGAACAATTAATCTTAATTCTCTGAGGGCATTTATCTGTTTCATCTTCCATACTTGCACCAAAAATAATTCCTTTCATTCTTGCCCAAATTGCTGCGGATGTACACATTGGACAGGGTTCAAATGTCGAATATAAAAAACAATTTTCTAAATTTTTTGATTTCAATTTTTTAGCAGCAATTTTAATAGCATTAATTTCTGCATGACAGGTAGGGTCCAGGTCTCGGTTAATTGTTGTAAAAGCCTCTGCGATAATTTCATCACCCCTAACAATTATTGATGCAACCGCATGTCCTCCCACTTTATGATTAGATATAGCAAGATTAATTGCTTTTTGCATAATTTCTTTATCTGGATGGTTCATAGTATAAAAAGAATACCCTATGTTTAAAAAACCTTGTAATTATTTTAAAAACTAACCTTCTTGTAACTTTAATCTCCCTTAAGAAGGATAAATATCCCTACTTATTAGTCTTCTCCTTAAGAAAGTGTTCATTCTGTTGAATGTGAATGAGGAATAAGTAAAATAATTAACTTTTCTCCACCCATGATTTAGGCATGTTATCTAGTCACAGCGGTTGGGCGTAGGAATTAGTAGGGCGTACATTTTTTAAGATTTAGATAGTTTTTTAAAGTATTTTTTATTATTTTATTTAAGGTGTTGGTATCAGAATCACCTAAGAATTCTAAAAGAATAAAATGATACAAGAAAGAAGAAAAGGTTTCTTAGAGAAAGGCTTGGAGAAATTGGCAAAAAAATCAGTTGACCTTAGTGATAAGTATTTTTTTGGAATACGAATGGAAGATAAAGACCCAAGTATTCCAATAGAAAATAGAGATAACTTTGATAGACTGGAATCTTCTAGATTGCCTTATATTTCTACTTCAGTGCCTATGCTTGGGGCAGCAATAACAAGCTATTTAGGTATAATCTATAATGGAGCTCATCTTTTGCAACATACCGCTCAGTTTTTTGGTTATGGATTAAACGAATCTATGGATTTAGCAGATAATGCTTTCAGCTATGCCGTTGGAGATTCTATTCGAGTAATTGCTTTCGGGGTAGCTTGTGGCATTACTTTTAAGATAGCTTCAGAGATAACTTCTCGTTTTGAAGTTTTAAAAAATAAGACGGATACTTATGCCTTATTAGAAGATTTGGAAACAGCCACATTTAAACCAGAATAAGAAAATCTAAATGGTAACTAATCTCCGTTCGGTCTCCCACATTAATGGTTCGAAATATAATGAGAAAAGTTTTTAAAAGATAATATATTCTTATTAGTTAAGGGGTGTTTGTAACAGAACACGAGAGTTCTGAAAGATTAAAATGGCAAATACAATTGAAGAATGGGTTTTATCAAGAAGAGGTAGAGGAAATATTATTAGCTACTGCTATGAATCTAAATGGGATTTGCCAGATACGGAAAGACAAGAACAGAAGTCTGGAGAAATATTTTCCAGGACGCAAGCAATTCCTCAAATATTAAGGAAGAGAACATTTGATTATTCGAATGAGACATACAAAATGATGAATGATTATATAATTGAAAAAACAATTGCTGCCCTAACCTTAATTAAACCTGATTTCCCAAAAAAAGACCAGGGTAGAGTTTGGTGTGAAGCATATGGATTTTTAAGATCTTGTCCACAAGAAGATGTTGAGATAGAAAAAGTTAGAAGAGATATGGTTTTTGCTCAAGCAGTTAATGCTTTTCTTAGACATTTGTAATCTCGCGCGAAGCGTGAGGCAGGGGGCTTGAATAGAGGGCAAGCCGGTTAATAGTATTTTGAGAAGTTGTTATAGCAAATTATTTTTGGATTGGGACGACATCTACTTCAAAAAGTCTTTTGCTCTTCTCCACCCTTAATTTAGGCATGTCGTCCAGTCACGGCGGTTGGGGCGTCTGACCTTTGACGTATTTTTTAGGGCGTACATTTTTTAAGATTTAGATAGTTTTTTAAAGTATTTTTTGTTCTTTTATTTGAGGTGTTGGTATCAGAATCACCTTAGAATTCTGGAATAATAAAATGGTAAATGAAAGAAAAACAGGATTTACTCCGATAGAATTGATTACGACAGTAGCCACCCTGGGAATGGTTAGCCTTGTTGGTGTTGGATTCTATAAAGGATTTAAAGCAGTAAACAGATATATTAATACGCCGGAGATTAGTGTGGAAAGAGCCCATGTTATTGGAGATGAAAGAGCAGAACAATTCATCGAATTCAAGGGTAGAAGATTCTATTCTGAAATTGATGGTAGGTCAGTAGAAAGTTATTCCACCAACACCCATTCTAGATAAGAGTCTTTTAGCGTAAAGTCTCATAGAAAGTGCCCCTTCCAGTTAATTCTTAAATAAACAAAATTCTCGGAGAATTTTGCATTCTAGGGGAAAAGCATATTTGTAAATTGAGTATAATCTGTGTTATGTTACCCGTTAGGGCGAGCAATGAAATTGTGAAGAGTTTTGCCCATAGCAAAATTTGAACTAAGTGCTGTTAAATTGCCATAAAAATCTTGGAAAAAGATTTTTAGAGAGCAGTGGGGTCGACTGAAAGGAGAAGAAAAATATTAATTGTTAATTAGAGATTATTGCCAAAGACACTATATTTTAAATAAGATACCCCTTGCTAGGTCATCAAAGAATTATATCCTCTCTAACACACCCTTCTTCTAAATATCCATCGATTACTTTTTCTCTTAGAATGTTTAACTCTGGACATTCCCTCGGAAATGAAACAAAAGCTCCGATTTGATAATCAATTTCATGAGGTCTTGCTCCAATAACTGTTGCCTCCGAGAATCCAATTACATGTGGGTCTCCAAAATTCCTACTTTTATCGTATGTAAAATCTAATCTTCGAGGTAGTTTATCCAAATTAAATCCCCTTAATTTTTCTAAGTATTGTCTAGATGAGGCTGTTAGTTCTTTATAAGCAAAAATTTCTTGAGGCAACATATCTTCCGGATTAAAAGGTTCGTCTAAAGCAACTAAGTGAGTTAATCCAGAAAACCATTCTCCATCAACACTTGAACCCAAACTTAAAAAGAGTTCTGCCTTGCCTTCTTTTTTTCTAGGGATCCATTTTTGATTCCCAGTATTATCTCCTGGTTGAAATAAAACTGCAACCAATCTTCCTTCCCCTCCAGCAAGAGTTTTATGAAAATAAAGATGAGACTCGGCTCTTGCAGTATAACCCTTCTGAGAAGTTAGTTCAAATTCAGAATAATCGCAGATCTCCCATGGACGTCCAAGTTCTCTAGAAATTTTTGATAATTCTTCTCTAGTTCTTTCATTTGCTTGATTTAAATTTAAAGGTATCATTTTCTTAATTGTATCACAGAACTCTTTTTTCTTTTAGGGCAACCTTAGGAATATTCAGGTATTTTTAAGTCTTTTGCTCTTCTCCACCCATGATTTAGGCATGTCGTCCAGTCACGGCGGTTGGGGAAGGAATTAGTAGGGCGAAAAACTTCCTGTTTTCGAAGAGTAAAAAAGAACTCGGAGGCGGTGGGAAAATCCAGTTTTTTAGAATAAGAGTTTGTCACTTAGTGGTTAGCGTGGGGGGAGTTCCGAGTTAGTTTCGGTTATTTTATGCTATTTTTCCAAAATCTTCAACAAGATAATAAAATTCTTGCCCTTTTTTTATTTCCTCTTCAAAGAGGTAGTAAAATGTTAATTTAATAGTAAATGGAAAATTCAAATTTTCTATAGAGATATAATTCCCTTCCCCTCCTTTGTTGATTAAATCTCTTCCTGAATATGTTCCATTTGTATCTCTTCTAATAAATGAAGTTATATTTCCATAAATAGTATTATCATCATTTTCTATTTCATAGCTAACAAAAAAATTATTACCTAAAATTGGATCATTAAAAAAAGCCAAGGGTTGTCCGTCTTCGTCTATTCCATTAAATTTAAAAAATAAATGACCCGTGTTTAAATAAATACTCGGTATTATGGAAAGATTTATGATTTTAAACTCATAATTTCTGTTATTACTCGTTGATTGGCTAATTAAATTAATAACATCCGCCATATGTTTATTAAATGGCCCATATGTTAGAAGCTTGTCTTCATTAAAATCAACTCCTCCAAACATTATATCTTTGGCATTTGGTCTAAAAAAACCATTTCCGATAAACCAACAATTGCTGTTCTCACTGCAATTAATACCAAAATTACAATCTACGGGCTGTCCCAATCCAAAATTATTATAAAGATTATCAAAAAAAGAAGATACACACGAGTTTGCTTTATTGTTTGTATCTGTTTGTGGAGATAATAGACAATTTTTTAAAATAATATAATCTGGATAACAGATAGAACTTGTATTTATTTGTCCAGAGCACCACTTTGGACAACCTTCTATATCCCAATTAATCTGTTCCGCAGTATTATTGTAATTTATTTTGTAATAATCTATATTGTAAGATTCCTCTTGTAATCCAAATCCCAGCCCGTATCCTTCATGAAAACCGAAAAAGGAATGTCCAAATTCATGTAAAAACATACCTAGTGAAGTTTTATCTGGAGTCATTATATATTGGTTATACACACGATTAGAAGAATTTAAATAATTACCTAGTGCGGATTTGGGAACAGCCCACGGTAAGAGTTCTCCAGAAACGAATAAAACCTGATGAATAAATGGTGCCAAGTCAGAACATTCAGCCAGTAATAAATCCTCTATTGTAGCATATTGCGTAGAAATATTATAAATATTTAAATGATAAAAATTAAAAACAGATTCTGTTTCGTTAAAAGGATAAACTGAATAAAAGGAAATATCGTTGTTTTTGCTAAAAAAATCCAATAAAACATTATCTGCATATGTTTCGTTCGAATAATTCGATATAAATAAAATATTAATTTTACTATTCGGATTCCCTTTGTAGATCAATTCTTTACACAGCTGGTTGTTTGTTTGATTATTAATTAATACACTTCCTAAGAAAGTTTCTTCATCAACAACTTCGTTTAATAAAGTAATATTAACTCTAGAAATATTGGTTCCTTGAGGCAAGATTATAGTACCATTTACAGGGATTAGACAAATGCATTTAGCAAGAGGAGAAGATTGGCCAATTTTTTCTGTAATTTTAAGAGTATTGCCAACAACTTCAGAATCTAATGCTACAATATCTGCAAAATTACAATATGTAGAAAGATTGTGTTCAAAGTAAAGCACATTGTCATTTAATTCAACATAAATATCTATTTCTTCCCCGTTATTTTTTGAGTTTGAGGCATCGAAACAATTTCCTACTTGAATCTCTGTTATAATCTTTTGAGATTTTTCAAAAATTAAAAAACTCCACCATGGCTGTTCTTTGCCTTCATAATTTCCTTCTTTATCATAAATATATTTAACTTTATAATCTACTTTAATAGTGTTTAAAATCTTTCCCTCTTTTTGTGAAGTAACTTCATATTGAACCGCATTTTTTTCTTTAACTAAATTAATTTTATCTACCGAGCCAAATTTATTATTAACTTCTTTGATTATTTCTGATGGACTTGATTTGACTTCTATGCCTTCATAAATAACTTTTCCTTCCTTTATTTCTAAATTCTCTTTTGGAGATTCAAATTTTGGATTGCAATTATAATCGTACTTTAAACACGCTTCTTGTCTGCCTGAAGAACACTCTTCCAAATAACTATCGCAATTTGGAATAATATCTTGCGAGATTCCTTCTTTCTCAGATGTAGAAACTATTTTATTAGTATCTTCAGTAGAATTATATCCTTCTTTTTGAGAAAACACCAGTGGGCATAAAATTAAGACTATCAAAATATAAAATAAAATCTGCGCTCTTTTTTTCATGTTAGTATAATAGTTTAATCTGTAGTTTAATCTGTAGTTTAAATACTTGTTGTTTTTCTTTTCGTCGTTCGGAACTCCCCCTTCGTTTTGTAGTTAGTTTTTTAGTAAGCGACAAACTCCATATTTGGGGCGGGTGGTCGGGGGATTAACGAAATGCCCTCGTGATTGAGCCTAATCTGTGTTATGAAACCTGAATGAATATGAAGGCAACTCGATAGAGTTGAGTTTTGCCTAAAGCAAAATTTTTCATAATTATGTTAGGCTCTTGTTTCCTCGAAACGAGCCCGAAATTTTGGAGAAATTTCTGGGTTCGAGTTTCAGAGATGAAACAACTAGAATTTTCAGCAGAAAATTCGAAGAGTTTGAGAACCCGAGCGTCAAATTACTTCTGGATTAAGCTATACACTATATAAGTTAGAATAAACACAAGGATAAATCCTAAAATGAAACCAGCCATTCCGACATTCATAACATATCTTGATTGTTGATAAAGTGCTCCAGCTAAAATTCCTAGAATAATGGAGATTACAATCTTTAAGATGGATGGTTTCCAATTCATAATTAGTATAGATTAATCCAGCTATATAAAGATTTCGAAAGCTTCGAATGAAGCTGAAGCGAGGGTTCTCAAATTGAGCTTAATACGGGTTAGACGCACCTTTAGTACGCTCTAACTCCTAAATATGAGTTATTACGCACCTTTTAGAACATTTGAGTTATATCCTCCCATGTAAGGATTACGCATAATTTAACCCCACTCCATTCAATAAAACTTGCATCTTTTGTCACATTTACATAATCTCCACCCTTAATTTAGGCATGTCATCCAGTCACGGCGGTTGGGGCGTCCGGAAGGTTTGTCCGAAATCATGGGCGTAATTTATTAATCCTAGCTTCGCTGAGATTTTTTAATATTTTTAGAAAAGCTATTTTGTTTATTTTTTAGTATAAAATAAATAATTAACCCTACAATTATTATCAAAACACCAATCAAAAGATTACTTGAGCCTGCTATTTCACCAATAACCAGTCCGGTAAAGTTATTTTGCATGCTCAAAAAGATAAAAGATATTCCAACAAAGATAACAATAAATGCTGCCACTTTTGCCTCGAGACTAGACCATTTATTGATTGTCTTCCTAGCAAAATTTTTAGGTCCTCTTTTTAATTCTATAAGTGGCGTTCTTACCATGTATAAGTTTACAGCACGAGGATCTTCACCATTATATTTTGCTAAAAATAATTCTCCTAATTCATCGGCTTGACGAGGACTTATCTTTCCTTCATCTCCCAATCTCTCTATTGCGTGTACTACTTTACCTATATCTGCATTAAAATCCGAGATTTTTACATTATCTGGATCAATAAAATATAGTTCCTCATTAGAATACATAAAATTTCCAAGATGGGCATCACCATGTACTAAAGACTTATTTTTTGGAATATATTCCCTGATTTGTCTTAATAATTTATTAGCTTCATCTTCTGAAATCTGCTCGTTTTGTAACGCTTTTACAACATGTTGTATCATCTTTCGTTCATCAGGAGAATTACCGTGCTTATACTGTGGTGGTGCATTCTTAGAACGATGAAGTTTCTCTAATTCTTGTCCCAATAGCTTAATTGCTCCCGGGGCTTTGGGATCGTGTTCAAGAAGCATATCTTTAAGGCTCTTTCCTTTAACCAAATCGTAAGCAACTTCCTTTCCTTGATGATATACAATTGTGGGTGTTTTTACTACAGAGGATATAGCATCATAGCCTCTAAGCATATCTTTAATATCTTTTTCAGAACCATACTTCTTTAATACATATTCATAAACCTGATTACCTTTATAGGCTGTAATAAGTTGGACATTATTCACAAACCCTCCCCCAAGTTTCTTATTAGATACTTCATATCCTTGTCTTTTAAGTAAATCTGTAAAACTATTTTTTCCCATATTATAGATCTTTTGATTTATATCACTTATTAACCTTTTGTTTCTCTAGTCTTCAGAATAAAAACAAGGGGTATATTTTAAATAAAGACTGTTTTGTGTATATTTGGCCAAAACAGGAATAACTAAAATATAAATCTAATAAAAATTATTTTCTACAATAAAAAGTTGAAACAGGTAAAGATTGCTCCTTCAGAAAATTTATCTAGAAATTTTCATTTTTTCTCCACCCATAAAAACCTCTCGTTCCCAATTAGGGCAGTTGTGGCGTCCGGAAGGTTTGTCCAAAATCATAGGAGTATATTTTTTAGAACTTTACCATATAAATCCTTTTAAATGATAAAAAGATAAATTTCTCATGACGGACCAAGTTGACGAATATATTGCAACAACAATACGGCAAGGAGATGTTGGTTCTAAATTATTAGCTGCAAAGATTGCATCGACTTTAAAAAATCCATTGGTAGACATTGTAAGTAGTGGCATGAATGGTATTGCAGTTTTAAGACCGCCAAAAGGTTCATTAGTTATTGTTCATTCTATGGGTGGCGATCCTCGAAAAACAGAACTAAGGGAATATGTAAATTCATTAGTTGACAGATTGGTATCTGGTAGTCAACGTATTGGCGCACATCCTATTGGTTTTGGAGATGTTGTTGATGCAAGTTCTATGGATCTGGAGATGATTTCTTTAATAGGAGACCAATTAAGAGAGAGAGCGTCTCATTATCACCTCCCAATTATGAATGGAGAATTAGCAGATCTTGGCAAAAGAGTAAATTGTTCTGCAAATTTATCTGGAACTATGATTAGTATTGTCCAAAAAAATAATTCTCGTATTAAAAACACAGGAATTTTTGAATGTGAGGGTATAACTTATTCTGTTTTTGATCCGAGAGGGGAAGCTATTTTTTCTAATTTTGATGGAATTGGAACAAAAACAGAATTTTATGAAAGATTGATGGAAAATAATTATGATAAAATCCATTGTGCAAATGACTTGGCTTGCGGTGTTGAAGATTTTATTGCGATGAATGCAGACGATACAGCAAAGCTTGCTGCAAGACTAAGAGTGCTTTCAGGAGTGTTAGAAACGAGGGGGCGAATTCCTGTTGAGTTAATAAAGGAAAAATTAAAAAGAATTACTTCTAGTTTTAATGTGTCTGGAATATTACAACATGAAGATATGGGGACTAGGATCCGCGGATACAGAGAACATGTAGACACGTATAATATTAGTGGCTCAGCTGTTAGCACAATAAACGAGGAGAGATTAAAAAATTTACCAAAGCCTTTGGAAGGAAATAGTTTGGTAGCGATTAGACAAACACCAAATCCAAGATCAAATGGTATTAGTGCTAAAAGAGCAGTCATGACAAAATTATTTGGAGATATGTGGCATCAGAGAGAAGAAGGTCAATTATTTTTAAAATATTTAGCCGAACCCTCAACTATCCTCTACCCATTATTTGATACATTATTTAAAGAAGATTTGGCGACGAGTGTTTTTCATAATAGTGGCGGAGCATATAATGGAAAATTAGCTAGGCCTTTGGCAAAACATGGCTTATATATTGACTTGCAAGATAAACTCTTTGAACCGGATTGGAGAGAAGTTGCATTAGCGGCATATACATTAACCACCAAGGCAGCTTATGAAAAATGGCCAATGGGTACAGATGGTTTTGTATCTACAAATAATCCAAAGGGAGCCATTGCGTTAATTAAAGAAAGAGGTTTTGATGCAAGAGAGGTTGGAAAATTAGAATCTGCAAAACTCAATTCCTCCGATGGCCAAAGAGTCACAGGTGTGAGGTTAAGAGCATTTAATGGACAAGAAGTTTATTTTTCGGGTAGAGATTAATCTTTATCCACCTATCAAAAAGGCATGTCATTCAGTCACGGCAGCTTAGGTGTCCGGAATGTTTGTCCAAAATCATAGGCGTATATTTTTTAAAATTGGCTAGAATAGTTCATTGAACAATTGACTAAATTTGCCACCAAATGCCACTAGACATAATAGAGATGGAGGTGCCAGGTAGCAAATTCTACACCGACGACATTTTTAAAATATCCTTATTTATCCATCCCCAAAATGAGTGATCTAATCTAATAAACATGTAGAATATTTTTCTTTATTAAACAAAAACCTAAATCTACAAAGGAATTTTTTTATAAAGGTAGCATCTATATGATCTTTTGCAGTGTTCCAACCTGTCCGATTTAATAGGGGATTTTGTCTCGGTCTAATAAATCTTGATCCGTCAAAGGAATTAATATCACTAATAGTATCTGTTTGGATTAGAGAAGAATAGTTACAGCGTTGAGTTAAAATTAATTCGCCCTCACAATTATTGGGCGTAGAGCTTAATAAAATTCTAGTTTTAACCTCTGATGGAGAACATTCAGACCAACTAGAATAATTAAAGATACATCTAGAATAGTTATAAGTACAAGTCTGATTTAATAAGGGATTTCCAGATTGACAATTTGTAGGCATTCTTTGAGTAATATTTCTTATCTGATTTCCTGATGGAGAACATTCAGACCAACTAGAATAGTTAAAGGCTGTACAAATAGGAGCATTGTATGTACAAGGTTGGTTTAAAACAGGATTTCCAGATTGACAATTTGTAGGCATTCTTTGAGTAATATTTCTTATCTGAT
>CAZKBE010000001.1:0-65345 GCA_964551115.1 Candidatus Woesearchaeota archaeon | reverse complement strand
GTGTAGCTGGACAAATGGTTGGAGAATCAGAGGAAGTCCAATCTGAAAGAGTACATTGTGGTGCAACATAGGTACAGGAAATGGTCTCTGAAGCAGGGTTAGTAACTCCTCCAGAACAGTTCCCATGTTTTCTCCATGTTCTTGTTTGTTGTTGTGTAGCTGGACAAATGGTTGGAGAATCAGAGGAAGTCCAATCTGAAAGAGTACAAGAAGGTAAACTACAACTAGCATACTGAAAAGTATTATTACCGCCTAAAATCCCATTCTCACATATTCTCAATTGTAAAATGGAATTACAAGTGGTACTTTGTTTTGATGAATAAAAATTCCTACTTAAACCGTGTTGAACGGTAACCCCGTCTAGAATACAATCAGAACATAATTGAACAGAACAATTTTTATTAGTATAGGTTCCACTCAAAACTCCATTATTACATGTTCTCGTTTGACTTACACAATTTGATCCACATGCAACCAAAGAAGAGGAGTATGCAGTAACAGATTGTCCATGAAAAATAGTCTCGCCCCAAGGAAGATTACAAGATTTATTAGAAATTGCTTGATAACCGATTGCTCTAATAGAAGGGTTATTAATTTTAGTGTTGTATTTAAAACCTCCAGAAAAAATCTCAAAACCTATCCATAATGATTCTAATTGATAGTCTTGCAAAGGGTAAATGGTTGTTTGAGGATTTTTTTGTTTATATAGGTTCATTGAATCTTTTGATAATGAAATAACATCAAGATCTCTATAATTTGCGGTTTGACCAATATTTGCAACAGGATAACCTTTAAGCCAAACAACACCGGTCCCAAAATTATCAAAAGTAACCACGTCCTCTGTTATAATGTTATTAGAAACTCCATCATTAGATACAAAAATTGGTAAATGGAAGTAAAGCGAACACAATTTTCCACTGCAATCAGCAGGCCTATCAACAAGGGAAATAGTAAAATATATATATAAAATCATGCCTTCACCACCCTCAACACAACGACTTGTTTTTTCACCAGATAGAAGGGAAATGTCCGAAGAAAATAAAAGTTGTTCATAATCCGTTAATCGTACAAAAGAACCATCGCTATCTTTAATCCCTTGAGCAATTTCAAAATGTGGCCAAAACACTTCATTTGAAGGATATTTAGGCTCCACCCCATTTTCAGGTAATCTTAAATCACAACCCTTTCTCCATTCTTTTGAAGTATCAATCATTAAGTTAACACTTCCATCAGGATTTATGCTGGCAGATTTACCCCCATAGTTTGATCTATATTCAATCGCGCCATTAGAATTAACAATGGGATAATCAACATTGTCACAAAAATGTAATTTTTCAGAAATTTCTACAAATATCCAAGGAGGATTATTTGAAATAGAAGGAACCTTTTGTGACCAAGCAGATCGACAATCATGTGTCTCTAAATAGGGGATTGTAGATATTCCTTGTTGAATCCCTAATAAAAAATCAGGATCTTTTACCAATTCCTTTGATACCCTTTCAAGTTCATTATTACAAACAACCCTACCCTCGTTTAGCCCCCAAGTTAAATAATGATACAAAGCATCTATATGAGCATCTTCAACATCAGGATACAACTCAATGTAGTTGGATTTAACAAACCTACAGGAGGGCATATCCGATCCGCAAGGAGTTCTTCCTTCTTTAATGCCCCAGTCAATCCAGTGATTTTTTAAAGAAACTGGATCATAACCATATGCATCTTTTAAATCCGAATAATAATTTGCATATTTTATATGATTAAAAATACACTGTGAATTTGCTGGGGGATTTGATATTGTAGGTGGTGGCAATATCTTTTTTAAAACCTCAAACCATTTATCTGCCATGATTTGAGAACCCAAATCATTTGGGTGAATTTTATCAGTGCTATGAATATTTTGATTGTACCAACTATGCATATCTACTAAATAAATTGGAGAGGTTGTAGTACTTTTTAAAGGAACAACTCTAGCTAACTCTGCATTAAATCTTTTTACTTCGTTATCTGGAACAAGAAATGAGGGAATTATCTGAGCCACGATAATTTTTATGCTGGGATTTACGGATCTTAAAGTATCTACCATATTGTCCATATCATCAATTGTTGTTGTTAACGCAGTATTATAATTTGGATTTGACAGAAAAGTTTCAGTATGGTAATCATTTATACCAATATGTACTAACGCAATATCGGGTTTATAAGTTGCAGCCCATGTTGGAAGGCGATCCCATTGTAAAAACCAATCAGCAGTCATACCTCCATGCCCCTCATGATTTTTATCAAAGTTCAAAGTCGATGAATCAGTCATGCTCCCTACAAAATCAATATTTGTAAAACCCGCATTTTGAAGTTTATTCCATAACCAATATCTATAAGATAAACCCAAACTTCCACCCATCTCAGTTATTGAATCTCCAATAGGCATTATTTTAGTACAGTTTACACAGGTAGCATTAACCGAATTAAGATAAGTTAGAATAAATAAGACCAATAAAATCCCAAAGAATAAAATGCCTCGATCCTTTCTCATGAATATCTAATAATATTAGGGTATAAAAAGATTACTTAAACAGAGCATTCTCAAAAAGAAGATAATGAATCTATCCTCCTAAAATTAGATAAGATAGAAGAGTATTTAAATAGAGTTTTATTAAAAAATAAATGAGAAATAAACGAGGGCAACTGACATTATTTATAATATTTGGCTTAGTTATATTAACATCTATAATCGCTCTATTTTTATTATATTCTAGAGAAGGGATACAAGAAGAATACCTATCTTCGAGTAATATTAAAATTGTAAAAGAATCTGTAGAAGACTGCATGTATATGAATGTAGAAAAAGCTGTTTTAATTATGGGTTTCTCAAACCTAGATAAAATGCAAGAATATCTAGATAGCTCACTACTTAATTGTACTATAGGTGAACTAAATAAAAGAGATAATTTAACAAAATTCTATTTTGGATCGCCAATATCCAGCATAGAATTACAAGATAATTTAATAATCTACACAAAAGTAATATTCCCGATAGAAATAGTATCCGAACAAGGGAATGCAACAATTAAAGATTTTAAATCATCCTATGTGTTATCATCATATATTAAACAAGATTTAGAAAAAAAATCTGGAAATAAATTTGTTCTAAATAGTCCATTAACCTTAACATCTGGAAATAATCGAGCTACACTTACAATTCAAGAAAATAGCGAAATTTCAATTACAAATACTCAAGACAATAAATTCTTTATGGATATAAATGATGCATCTTTTATTAATTCTGAAGAAAGTCCTTATTTAATCGGAGGAGTATTTTATGATATACACCCAGAAATAGATATTCTGACGGGTAAAGCCTTACTTTCAATAAATTATACAGACATTAATTTATCTGGACTAAATGAAGAAGAATTTATAATTGTGTTTTATGACCCTCTTGTAGATCAATTCTATGAAGTTCCCTCAAAAGTAGATAAAAATCAAAAAATTGTTTCTGCTAATATCGAAAGCATATACAGCATAACAAGCAGATCAATAAACGCTATGGGTTCAGAAGAAACGATTACGGGAAATAGTATCTTTCAATTAATCTCGGCAAATCCTGGAGAAATGGGTGGCAGTAAAGGAGGTTATTCAGTTGCAAGTACTTGCGCTGCGAACGCATTTAAGGTAAAAGATTATGGGGGAGGAATGTCTGGAACAAGAGCATCTTCAGTAAGGTGGCCTTCTTTTATGAACTGGGATTGTAAGCTAACCTGCGACAATGCTAAGATGACCGGTGGAGGAGTTAGTTGGGCAGATTGTAGAGCAGATCAAGACAATGGGGCATACAAACTAACTTTCTCTTCTACAACTAAAATAGATATAAGCAAAGCAGTAACCTTAAGCGGAGGATCTGTTAAAGCGACAGGAAAGTTCTCTAGCCGAGAGCAACAACAGTATGGTAATGCTGTTACTTTAACAGGATGTACTGCTAAAACTTTCTGCGCTACGGGTGCAGAATCTACCGGTGCAGGCTCTAGTGCATCTAGACCTGCAAATGTACCTGTTTTAGATTACGGCTCTTGGTCAGGCGTAAATTTATGCCAGTATTCGAGTAGTTGTACTTGTAAATGTTCGGCTTGGGATTATAACACAAATTCTCCTTGCCCTACGGGATATGTAAATTGTGATGATCAGGAAGGATGCGGACATCAAGGTACTTGTGATAGCTGTAGTTGCGTTTTAGCACTTATAAATGCAGGAGCACCATTGGGCGCCAATTCAAATCAATGTAAAAATACAGATGCAGACAATAAAACTTGTTTGACAGGATATGTAAATTGTGATGGTAAGGGAGATTGCGATCATTATGGGAATTGCAGTAGTTGTTTAACGAGTAATAACTCTGCGAGAGGACCAATTGTTAACACAAACCAACCTACCTGTAATAATTTTACTTATTCTAACTGGACCAATTGTAACAGTTTAGGTGCAAAAACAAGAACTATTGTCTCAAGATCCCCTACAGGCTGCGTTGGCGGAGTTTCAGAAAGTCTTGTAAGTACTTGTGCAACTTGTAATTCATTTACTTATAGTAATTGGACTAGCTGTAACTCACTGGGCACAAGAACGAGAACAATCATGTCTAGATCTCCTGTAGACTGTATAGGAGGAAATCCTGAAAACCTAACAGGTTCTTGCTTAGATCCTTGTTCTATTTCCGACTGGCAATATGTTCTTTCACCTTCTACCTGTCCTCCAGAAGGAAAACAAAATTTTAGCTGGGAGAAATCAGCGGATTGTGACGAAACCTTGGGAATTAACAATATGCCTTCAGGGGTAATAGACTGTAATTATAACGGATGATACTCTTCTAAATCACTATAAATTTCCTTAGTCAAATCGTTCTTTAAATGTTTTAAAATAAGTAATAAGTAATGGCAATAAAATAGGCCCAATGAATATTCCCACAACACCAAATAAACTAGCTCCCCCAATAACTCCAACGATTATAACTATTTGATTAATTTTAGTTTTTGTGTGAACTATTTTTGCGAGAAGTAAATCATCAATAGTCGTAATTATTAACAAACTGTATAAAACCAAGCCGATACCCTTAACAAGAACAAGATAATCTTTAGAAAAATATCCTAAGAGAATCATTTGTTAGTAGCATTTGTAGTATAATAAACCTTTAATAGTAGAAAGAGAATAGAAATATATGACTAGTAGAAATTGGAAAAAGATTAATGTGCGAGAACTAAACGACAAATCCTCTAAACTTCGGTCACTCCTATCTGAATATATAAGCTCAAAAGATATAATAAATCTAGACTCATGGGCATTTGAATGGTCATCACAAGAAAAAGAAAAATTTAAACTGGATCCATTTGAGTTTAAAGTCTTACATTCTATTAGAAACTATCAAGTTCTAAAAGATTCGTATCATTCGCTACTAGAAGCCAACAAGAGAAACCCAGATAATATTGGCCTAGAAATTTCTTTAGATTATGAAAAGATATCTAGCCTAGTAGGAAATAAGATTCCTCAAGAACTATTGAAATAGTAGCCAAAACGAAGGCCAAGATTAAAACTTAATAAGAAATGAACTTTTGAAACTAAAGATTTATAAACCAAGAAAAAATTTCAAAGACATGGAAACAAAAAAATATGTTTATTCTTTTGAAGAAGGTAAAAAAGAGATGAAAAATCTTCTAGGCGGTAAAGGTGCTAACTTGGCTGAAATGAAAACATTAGGTTTGCCAATACCAAACGGATTTACAATTACAACGGAATCCTGTGATTTGTTCTATAAACAAGGCAAGGTATTAAGTGAAGAGGTATTAGATCAGGTTAAAACAAAACTAAAAGAACTTGAAGAAAAAACAGGAAAGATTTTGGGAGGTTCTGAAAACCCATTACTTGTTTCAGTTAGAAGTGGTGCAGCAGCTTCATTACCTGGTATGATGGATACAATATTAAATCTTGGATTAAACGATCAAACTGTTGAGTCAATTCTAAAAAAAACAGAAAATCCTCGTTTTGCTTATGACTCCTATAGAAGATTTATGCAAATGTTTGGTAGTGTTGTTATGGGTGTTGAACATCATGATTTTGAAGAAGTATTACAAGAAGTAAAAGATCACAAAGGAGTTAAATTAGACTTAGACCTTGATGCTCAGGATCTAAGAAAAGTAATTACAGGTTATAAGGAATTAATTCAACAAAAAACAGGTAAAATGTTCCCTTCGAATGTTTTCGAACAGTTAACTATGGCGATTTATGCAGTATTTAACTCTTGGAACAATAATAGAGCTATAGCTTATAGAAGAATGAATAATATTTTTGGTTTACTTGGAACAGCAGTTAATGTTCAAGAGATGGTTTTCGGAAACATGGGAGATGACTCTGGAACAGGTGTCTGTTTCACTAGAAATCCATCAACAGGCGAGAATATCTTTTATGGAGAATATCTAATGAATGCCCAAGGAGAAGACGTAGTAGCCGGAATTAGAACTCCTGAAACCATGAGTAAACTTGCTGAGCAAAGCCCAGCGATATACAAACAACTTTGTGAAATTAGAGAGAGATTAGAAAAACACTACAAAGATATGCAAGATATGGAATTTACAATAGAAAAAGGTAAATTATACATGTTACAAACAAGAAATGGAAAAAGAACAGCAGCAGCAGCTGTTAGAATTGCAGTAGAGTTAGTTAAAGAAGGTCTTTTAACAAAAGAAGAAGCTTTGTTAAAGGTTGAAGCAGAATCGTTAAATCAACTTCTACATAAACAATTAGACACTAAATCCAAAAGGACTAAACAAGTTATCGCTAAAGGCTTACCTGCTTCACCTGGCGCGGCAGTTGGCAAAGTAGTGTTTACAGCAGAGAAAGCCTTTGACATGGCTCATGAAGGGGAAAAAGTGATATTGGTAAGGACAGAAACTTCTCCGGAGGATATAGAAGGTATGCATGCTGCACAAGGAATTTTAACTGCTAGAGGTGGAATGACTTCTCATGCGGCAGTTGTTGCAAGGGGAATGGGCAAATGCTGTGTTGCAGGTTGTTCAGACATAAAAGTCTCTGAAAGAGAAAAAGTTATAGAAATAAAAGATCTAATAATCAAAGAAAATGACATTATCTCACTTGATGGTGCAACAGGAGAAGTATTCTTAGGTGCTGTAGATTTAATTGAACCAGAACTTTCAGGATACTTTGGTACATTAATGGGCTGGGCAGATGAAATTAGAAAATTAAAAGTAAGAACAAATGCTGATACTCCTAAAGATGCTGCACAGGCAATTAAATTTGGTGCAGAAGGTATCGGGCTTTGTAGAACAGAACATATGTTCTTTGAAGAAACAAGAATAAAAGCCGTAAGAGAAATGATCCTAGCTGAAACAAAAGAAGGAAGAGAAAAGGCATTAGCTAAACTATTACCTATGCAAAGACAAGATTTTAGAGAATTATTTGAAATTATGGATGGATTTCCAGTAACTATAAGATATTTGGATCCACCATTACATGAATTCTTACCAAAAGAAGAAAAAGATATTCAAGAAATTGCTAAAGAATTAAATGTTTCAATAGAAATATTAAAGAAAAAAATAGAAGATTTACACGAATTTAATCCAATGCTAGGTCATAGAGGTTGTAGACTAGGTATAACCTATCCTGAAATTTCTGAAATGCAATCTCGTGCAGTTTTTGAAGCAGCTGCAGAAATCGTTAAATCTGGAAAAAATATTATTCCGGAAGTTATGATCCCATTAGTTGGACATATCAAAGAATTTGAAAATCAAAAAGCAATAGTAGACTCTATTGCAAAGAAAGTAATGCAAGAACAAAATATTAAATTTGAATATTCTATTGGAACAATGATTGAAGTTCCAAGAGGTGCTTTAACCGCAGATGATATTGCTAAAGAAGCAGAATTCTTTTCTTTTGGTACAAATGATTTAACACAAATGACTTGTGGATTTTCAAGAGATGATTCCGGGAAATTCTTAAATCAATATGTATCTATGGGAATTTACGAGAGAGATCCCTTCCAATCACTTGATCAAATAGGCGTAGGTGGATTAATGAAAATTGCAATTGAAAAGGGAAGAAAAGTTCGAGAAAATATGAAAATGGGAATTTGTGGCGAACATGGCGGAGACCCAACAACCGTAGAATTCTGCCACAATATTGGGCTAAGTTATGTTTCTTGCTCACCATTTAGAGTTCCTATTGCAAGACTTGCCGCAGCTCATGCAGTAATAAAAAATAAGAGATAATTTTTAATTCTTTAATCTATCAATTTCATTATGAATTATTGTAAAAACTTGACTTGCAAAAAGAATTCTTGGAGAAACAGAAATCTTATCAATTTGTTTTAGAAATTTTGCCTTATTTACCGGGAAACCATCTTGATCCCCAATGATATAGACCTCGTTTCCCTTTAATTCTAAATCCCTAATATCTTTTCCACGTTCATCTAACAAGAATACATTTTTACCGCCCAAGTCTAATTCTTTTATCAAAGCCTCAAAAGATTTTTTCTCTACAAAACAACCAGGAAATACTTCATTTATCTTACCAGCTTCTTGGGGGCATTTATACAACATTCTTTTTATTAGACCTGCAACATCCTTTTTCGAAATAGGCATTTCAGGGTTATATTCGAACATTAAATGAACGGGGGGATTTGGTGGACCTTCAAATATCAAATGAAGCTTTACGTCAGAACGAGTATCATTAGAAACAAAAAATGCAGAAATGATCACATTACACACTATATCCATCCTACCTGCATGCATTAGATTGTCTTTTATTAAGTTCCCAGCAGTAACTGCATTTTTTGAATAATAAATAAATTCTCTCATTTACTATTAAGTGAAGTAAGATTTATAAAGTTGGTCCTTATATATTTTTCATGAGCCACATAATAAAAGGTCTGCTCTATGGGCTAATCCTTATTATAATATATACGTTAATTCTTGCACCGATGATTTTTCTTCAAGAAGATTCAATAAATTCTTGTAATTATTCTTGTATGGTTAAAAATTTTAGTGTGTTTTATTTAACTCCTTTAGGGATTTTATTCCTTTTGATAAATTTATATCTTGGTTTGAAAATATCCAAACTATCTTACTTTTTCTCAGATAGACAAGATGAATTAATCAAAGAAAGTAAAAATTCTTATACTTGGCTTTGGGATCACAAATTGATAAAAGTTGAAGATTATTCTCCAAATAAGTGAAGATTTATAAACACCCTTGTTCTTATATAAATATGCAAAAAGTTAATAAAATCAGATCTTTGAATGATTCTCTTAGCTTTGCATTCTTTTATTTTAAATAAGAATCTGGGTTAATTCTAGATTCTCAAGTAATACTTCTTAGCTTTAGATTTCTAGAATTCCCTTGCATAAACATTAAAAATGATACCAACACGAAAAAAATGCATGGAAGAGATATTAGAAGATGGAAATATAGAGTTATTTGAAAAACTGCCCAGTCCTAGAGAAATAAAAGGAAGATATCCTATCTCCGAGATTGCAAAACAAAACGTTTTAGAGTCTAGAAAAATTATAAAAGAAATACTAGATAGAGAAGACTCAAGAAAACTAATATTCTGCGGTCCTTGCTCAATACATAACCCTAGCGAAGCATTGGATTATGCAAAAAATTTGAAAAAACTTGCTAAGGAAGTTGAAGATGAAATCTATTTAGTAATGAGAACATATTTAGAAAAACCTAGATCGACTATTGGTTGGAAAGGCATATTATATGATCCCCTATTAGACAATTCGGGTAAAGTGAGTATTGGAATAGAAACTGCAAGAAACCTACTACTACAAATTAATGAGATAGGATTACCCTGTGCAAATGAATTTTTAAGAACAGACCTACCACAATATGTTGCAGACCTAATATCCTGGGGAGCGATAGGCGCTAGAACTGCCGAATCCCAACCACATAGAGAACTTGCTTCAGGTCTTTCAATGCCAATAGGGATTAAAAATAACACTTCAGGAGATATTGATGCAGCAATTAAAGGCTGCGTTTCTGCAAAATATAGTCATTGTTTTCCAGGATTAGACTTAGACGGTCAGATTGTAAATGTTAAAACAAAAGGGAATAAATATTGTCACGTTGTTTTAAGAGGTGGAAACGGCCACCCAAATTATTACCCTGAAAAGGTGCAAGAAACTATAAAAATGATGAAAGAAGAATATTTAATTCCAAACATAGTAGTAGACTGTAGTCACGCAAATTCTCAAAAAGTTCATGAGAATCAAATAAAAGTGGCTAGAAATGTCTTAACCCAATTACTTGAAGGAAATAATGATTTAGTAGGAATAATGTTAGAGTCTAATATTCATGAAGGGAAACAAGATTTTCCGAAAAATCCATCTGAAATTACTAAACTGAAATATGGAGTATCCATTACAGATTCTTGCATATCTTGGGAACAAACAGAATCAATTATTAGGGAATATTTCTCCGCCCTAAAGAATAGATAAGATTTTTATACTCCTTTTTTATAATTTTTATATGGAAAAGAAAAAATTTTACGTTACCACTGCAATCGATTATCCGAATGCAGAGCCCCATGTAGGCCACATGTACCAAAAAATTGTTGCAGACGTTCTAGCTAGATGGCACAAGGTATTGAATGAAGACGTGTTTTTCTTAACTGGAACAGATGAACACGGAAAGAAGATTCAAGAAGCAGCAGAAAAAGCAAATATGCAACCTCAAGAATTTGTAGATGAAGTAGTATTAAAGTTCCAAAAAGCCTGGAAATCTCTTAATATAGAATATAATAGGTTCATTAGAACAACAGATAAAGATCACGAAAAACTTGTACAAGAGATGATTAAAAAATGCGAAAAAAATGATGACATCTACTTGGGAGAATATGAAGGATATTATTGTGTTGGTTGCGAAGGTTACCTAACTGAAAAAGATTTAGTGGATGGTTGTTGCCCGTTTCATAGAAAACCACTAAATAAAATGAAAGAGGAATCTTATTTTTTTAGACTAAGTAAGTACCAAGATTTTTTATTGGACTTATACAAAAAAGACCCAGCAGTAATCCTTCCAGAAAGTCGAAAAAAAGAAATTATTAACAGAGTGAAAGAAGGATTAACTGACCTTAGTATCTCAAGAACTAGTTTTAATTGGGGAATCCCATACCCTGGAGATAAAAAACATGTAGTTTACGTTTGGTTTGATGCATTATTTAATTACCTAACGGGGGCAGGCCAAAAAGGAAAATATTGGCCAGCGAGTGTACATTTACTTGGAAAAGATAATGCCTGGTTTCATGCAGTATATTGGCCCGCATTTCTAAAATCAGCCGGCTATGATTTACCGAAAAGAGTTTTTATTCATGGCTTCCTATCTTTTAACGGACAAAAGATAAGTAAAAGCCTTGGAAATGCTATTTCACCCATATATCTGTCAGAAAAATATAGTGCAGATACCATAAGATACTTTAGTTGCAGACAATTCCCTTTTGCAGAAGGAGAAGATGGAGACTTTTCTGAAAAAGCACTAATAGACAGACATAATAATGAATTAGCAAACAAATGGGGAAATTTGGTATCTAGAACTGCCGGTTTAATTGAAAGATATGGCCTAGAAAAATGCCCTAATTCTCTAAATAAAAAATTTAATTTAGAAAAAATAAAAGAACTGTTCGAAAATTATGAATTAGATAAAATTTTAAACGAAGTATTTGCGTTTATAGATGTCTGTAATGAATACTTACAAGATAAAAAACCTTGGGAAACAAAAGACAATAAAATTCTTTATGAAGTTGCAGACTCTATCAAACAAATAGCAATAGTTCTTTGGCCATTTATGCCAGAAAGCTGTGAAAGAATTGCTAAAAATTTCGGATTTGAAGTAGGGATTAATAGCTTAAAAAATATAGATATAGAAATAAAAACAAAAGAAATCAAAAAGCAAGAAGTTTTATTCAAAAAAATTGAAGAGCAAGTAGAATAATTTCTAACCAAGATAGCTACCAAATCAAAACTCAATCCTTTTAAATATAGATTTAATATAAATTCTATGGAAGAAAAAGAAACAAACCCTAAAAATTCGCCCATTATTACTGAAGAAACAGCAGAAGAAATGGATTCTTTATTTGATGACAAGGAATTAGAAGCTCAAGAAAAGGTTGAAGCAGCATGCTTCATTGCAGGAAGATTCTTGAATCTACAAGAACTTGTTATGTTAACCGATGTTAATCCTCTTATGCTAAAAGAAATACTCTATCAACTTGAAAAAAAGTATTCTCAAGGGGCAATAAGAATGATTAATAGAAACAATTCTTGGAAAATGGACGTTGCAGAAAAATATCACCCAATTGTAAATAAGTTAGCTACAGGTTCAGCAGAATTTACAAAAGCAGAACAAGAAACTCTGGCAGTTATTGCATACAAACAACCAATAAAACAATCAGTAGTTATAAAGATAAGAGGGAATAAAGCATATGACCATATACATAAATTTATTGAAACCGGACTAGTAATCTCTAAAAAAGAGGGACATACAAATATTCTAACCCTATCTGAAGACTTCTATGAATATTTTTATGTGCAAAAAGGAGAAAAAGGAGAGATTAAAGAAATAGAAAAAGAAGAGGAAAGAGCATGATGAATTACCTTGTGTATTTCTCTATATATATTGGACTATTTTTATCTATTTTTTACATATTAAGCATTCTTGCTGAAAAAAAGATAAAAATACCCCTCTTTGATGAAAAGAAAGCACCAATGGTCTCAATAATAATCCCTGCATATAACGAAGAAAAAGGGATTGCTCAAACAATTAAATCTGCATGTAACATAAACTATCCGAAAGATAGACTAGAAATAATAGTGGTAGATGATGGAAGTAGAGATAAAACATATAAAATTGCACTAGAAAATAAATCAAAACAAGTGCGTGTGTTTAGATTAGAAAAAAACTCTGGCAAGGGTTGTGCAATGAACTTTGCTATAAAAAAAGCTAATGGGGAATTTATCATTACAATGGATGCAGACAATACAATCGTAGAAACAGATGCTTTAATAAAAATGATCCCCCATTTTTTCGATAAAGAAGTCATCTGCGTATCCCCTTCTATGGTAGTTTATAATCCTCGCGGAATTCTCCAAAGAGTTCAACAAATAGAATATCTTTTTGGAATTTTTTTAAGAAAGAGTTTTGCAACACTAAATGCGATCCACATAACTCCAGGAGCATTCTCAGCTTATCGAAAATCTTTCTTTGATAAATACGGCTTATTTCCTGAATCAAATCTAACAGAAGATATGGAAATGGCTCTAAGGATCCAATATAATAACTTCCGGATAGTTAATGAACCTAGTGCAGTTATTTATACTGTTGTCCCGAATAAATTTAAAGCATTAATGATCCAAAGAAGAAGATGGTATGCCGGACTTCTTAAAAATTTGAAAGATTACAAAGAACTATTTAGTCACAAATATGGTGCGATGGGATTAATTATTTTACCCACTGCGATAATAACAATAATTACTACTATCCTTTTAGTTTCAAGAGGGCTAATAAAAGCCATTTTTGATATATATAGAGAGATAGAACTATTAAATGCAATTAACTTTGAAGTAGGAAGTTTGGTTGAACTAAACAAATATGCGCTATATCACTTTGTATTTTTATTCCTTAGTGACCCACTAACTATCTTTTTTGTTGGATTATCATTTTTTTTAGTTGGATTTCTAATATTTGCAAAGACTAAAATAAAAAAACATTCTAACTTTGGATTTAGTCTAATATTATTCTTATCATTCTTCACAATTTTATTCGCATTTTGGTGGGTAATATCTCTTTTCTATGCATTATTTAATAAAAAAGTTTCTTGGAGATAGATTTAAAAAGATTTTATTACATGAGATAAAATGGAAAGAAAACTATTTTTAGGGAGAATTATACTAGCTTTTATAATTGCCACAATACTATTTACATCGGGGTTTTTTATGAGCTATCTTATCAGTTCTTACCAATATAGGGCCATATCTGCAAGTCAAGAAAGACTAAGATACAATCTTCTAGAATTAGACATTCAAAAAAAATTAATTGATTGTGAAAAATTTGATCCATACATTTTTGCAAGGGAAATGGATTATTCTGGTAGCATAACAGAAGCGCTAGAATTAAGATTTGGAAAAGAAGATCTAAAGGTCATTGAACAAAAGAAAATATATACTCTAATACAAGCCCAACACTTTCTAATAATTAAAGAAAACATAGAAAAATGTAGTCTAGATATCAAAACGATCCTTTTCTTTTATTCAAATAAAGATACCTATGTAAAAAATGCTGAAGAAATAGGAATGATGATTAGCTCTATCAAAAAACAAAACGAAATAATGGTCTACTCATTTGATTTTGACCTAGACTCTTCAACATTAGACTTAATAAAAAATAAATACAATGTTTCTCAACCAAATACAATTATCATAAATGAGGAAGTAAAAATTGAAAATATCCAAAATGTGGAAGAAATTAAGAGAAATATATAAAGACAATATAAAAAGACAATTTAATTATTTAAAATTAAATAGAACGATTATGCTTCTATTCTTCCTATCTACAATATTCTTCTTATTACAACACAAAACTTTTTTATCTTGGGATTTTTCAGCATACTTAATTAATGCTAAATATCTGTTTCACGGAGAGGATTACTTTGAGGTATATAGAGCCCCATTAATAAGTGTTTTACTAGGAATCTTCCTATTTCTTGGAAATATTGGCCCATATGTATATATCGTATTTGTTTCTAGTGTATTTTTTATTAGCACAATAAAACTAGCAGATTCCATACATACAAACTATCTACAAAAAAAAAGGATTAGTAAGGAAATAACAAGAATCTTTTTTTATCTATTAGTTCTAACCCCCTTTACATTATTATTTGGGCTAACAGAAGGAACAGAACTACTTGGGCTTGCATTCTTCCAATTGTTTATAGCCTATCTTATTCTGGATAAACCTAGCGGCCAATACTTAGGCCTGGCATTCTTATCTAGATATAATTTTCTAATTTTTGGAATATTCCTATTAATTAATAAGGATTATAAAAAAGTACTAAAAAATCTTTCCTTATTTATTATAACTATTCTTCCTTGGCTCATTTTTAATAAATATAAGTGGGGAAATCTATTTACCAGCATAGTCGATTCATATTATCTAAATATATTATCTAGACAAGGGATGATAGAAAGATTTAACTTTCTAAATATCATAAACCCCATAGGATACTTACTACCCCTGTTAATTATAGGGTTATTCGCCATTTTAATTTCAAAAGAATTTAAACAGAAGACAACTCTTCTTTTCATTGCTATCTATGGAATGTTAATTTTTGAGTTATATAAAATACCCTTTAAAATAGATCGTTATGCGTTTAACATGATAACCCCTATTGCTTTCTTCTCGCTAATAGGGATATTTTGGATAGTAAAGAATAATAAAAATATAAAAAAATATATATTAGTTTTATTATTTAGCATATTTATTACTACAATAATCATTCTATTAGCTTCTCAAATAAATACAAATCAGTCAAATAAAATATTTTATGAATCTTCAGAGATAATAAGGTCCAATGGACTTTTAGAATGTAAAATTGTATCAAATTATTGGGTCCCAGTTAATTATTATATAGGTAATGTATTCTTTTTAGAAAATATAGATTACTCAATTAAAAATAATGAATCTGTCCTAATATTTAAGGGATATACTACGTTAGATGATAGATTTAATATGTCTGACATTGACAAATACTATCATTTAATCGAAGAAGAAAAATGGGTCCTTCTAGGAAAAGAAAGTTTGAACAATGAAACATGCGCAAAAAGGCACGGTTTGGACAAACCCCTTGTTGTTAATCCTTGTATAATTATATCAACAAGATTTAGCCAAAATAAACTAAGGGAAACGATATATAATGCCTGTATATGGATTAACTAAAATTAACAGATCAATAATTATTCTCGGTTACAATTAAAAAAGACTATGCTTAAAATTGTAAAAAAGTTAAAAACGTTAAGATAAACAGCATTAATAGAAAATATTCTAAAAAGAAAGAGAGTTTATATACCCGTTTATGAAAATCATGATAAAAAGACTTCTGACAGCTATAGATTCCTTCCATTAGAGGTCTAAAAATCCCAAACTCTACCACAACAATCCTTAAAAATTGAAATAAGGTGATAATTCTATGGAATGTAAAATTTGTGGGAAAAGTCATGAAGAAACAGAATTGTATAGGGGTGTTTTTGAAGAAAGAATAGAGACGGTCTGCGCCAACTGTGCACGTATAGAAGATATACCTATAGTTAAAAGACCAAATCCCGACAGTTTTGAAGGTAGAAAAGAACACTTATCTGTGAGAGAAAGAATGGAAAAAATGGCTCAACCAAATAAACCTATTCCTAAAGAACATTTTATTGCCCATAAAAATCTTACAAAACTTAATTTCCCAACTAAAAGACAAGATCATGCAGACCTTGTTGAAAATTATGACTGGATCCTTAAAACAGCTAGACGAAGAAAAAAACTATCTCAAACACAAGTGGCTGAAGGATTAATCATCCCCCTACAGGTAATTGTAGATCTAGAATCTGGAAAAATATCCAAAGAATTTAACAACTATGTAGAAAAATTAGAAGCATACTTAGGAGTTCAAATAAGGAAGAGAGTTCCTGAAAAATTTAATCTTCAGAGAAAACCAGTCAATCTAGAAGAAGAGAAGATAGTTCTAGACAAAGTTCAGCAAAATATTAATTCTCCACAAGATAAAAATATCCAAGAAGATCCAACTGTTCAAAACAAAGAAAAAATGAAAAGATGGACATTGAAAGACCTAATTGGACTAAAAAGAAAAAAAGACAAGCTAGAGGAAAAAAGTAAAAGTGAAGAAAAACCCGAAGATTTAGAGCTTATAGATTAACTAATTATTTAACAGTAAATAATCTATCATTATCTACATTGAAAACATCTAACCTAACGCCAGAATCTAACCAACCGTGTGCATAATTTAATGCTCCAAAACACTCAACCCACATACCCTCTTTAAAAAAATGCTTTGCATCGGAAATATAATTTGAAGACATAGCTATAATTTCTTTTGCTTGTTTTTCTTTTCCAGAGATTATATTCTTCTTGACTAATTCTAAAGCTTCCTCAGTGATATCAAAATACTTATTTATTTTCTTAAGGGTTATTACATTTTCCATAAAATTTTTAGGAAAGAAGATTATAAAAAGTTATCTTTCAACCTTAATTAAAAATCTAGGCTCAAGTGTATCCGAAATAATAGCATTAATAATATATCTATCCCACGCAACTCGAAAAACACCCGTAATTAGAGGAATCCGCGTTTTAGCAGAAAGGTTATCTAAAAGCATCTTAATTTCTTCTTTCACAAGAATAATATTTGTTTGTTGTTTCTGATTATTTCTAGTTATGATTACCCTCTGGCCAGGTCCAAGACATTCTATAAATTGTATTGAAGGGTCTTTTAAAAGCATATTTAACTTACCATAGTTTGGAGGATTCTGGAAAAGGTTTATGGGAACAATTGGTGCTACTTGCGGGGTTCTGGTAGGTAAAGGGGTAATAGATACAACTCTCTGCACAGGAGCAGCAGATTTTATAGGAATCTCACTAATTGGCAAAGGAGTATTAATCGTTTGAGTTGAAACAACCACCTTATCCTTTTCGATTATACTTTCTTGGAACCCATCCGGAATTTTAGGCTTTAAATCAGAAACTTTGGCCGGCACAATTTCTTTAGAAATTGGTCTTATTTCTTGTTTTGTAGATACTCTTGAAGTAGCTTCTTTTTTGACAGGTAAAGAAAAGGAAGGAATTATTAGAGGCTTTATAAATTTTGTCTGATGAGAACTTTCCTGAAACCCATGACGATTCATAATGGATGATGAAAGTTTTGGGACCATATTTGAATCAATAGTTTCTTTCTTAGAAAACTTAAACTTCTCAAAATGTACCTCCCTTATCAAGTTAAATATTATCGAAGTTACAATTGGAGACTTGTGGGCTAAAGTCATAACGTTCTTGGCAGGGGTTTGGATCTGAGTTTGGTTGGCATATTAGAAGTTTCCGGAGCCTCTGCTTCCTCTTTTGATTGCTTCTTTCTTATTGTATCATCAATCAATAATAATCCTTCAGCAATAGCCTTGTTTTGATCGATAAGATAATTTACCTGCTTGATTAACTCAGAAGAGCTTGCATCCTTTGGAGCTTCTTTGGTAAGGTAATTCCTTGCAGAAAGTTCCAAAACCTCTAATAGTTTAGATAAATTATCCGATAAATTCTCAAATTTTAAAGAAAGATAAGTCATTGCTTTCTGAAGTCCAACAAAATTCTCAATTAACAAATCTTCCTTTTGTGCTTTTGTTAACCCTTTCTCTTTTGATGAACTCTTTTTTGTAACCATTGAAACCTTAAATATTAAACAAGAACACATTTATAAAACTATTGTTTACTTAGATAATAACTTCTCTTGGACGCGGTCATTCTTTCTATAGAATACCTTAAAGTTGTGCGAGATAAATTTTTATAATTCTCTTCAAGAAATTTTTCTAAAACAAATAAGTTTCTTTTACCGATTTCCCTAAGCATCCATCCGACAGATTTGTGGATTAGGTCATGCGAATCATTTAAAAGAATTTTCGAAATTTTTATAGCATCTTTAAATTCATTTTGTCTAATAAAAGTAAATGTAGAGAGAATAGAAATTCTTCTATCCCAAAGATTTTTAGATTTTGCTAGCTCATATAAAATTTTTTTATCCTTATTCAATAAAAAAGTACCTACAATTTTTGGGGCAGATAAATCAACCAAATCCCAATTGTTAATAAAATATTTATTCTTAAGATAAAAATTAAAAATCTCCTCCAAGTTTTCTCCTTGTTCATATTTATTTACAAGAATAAGCAAGGCAGTCAATCTCTCCTCGTGAAAACCTGATTTTATTAGTTTCTCTAATTCACTAAAATTTATTTGTTTCCAAAATTTTTTTACTAGTTCTCTTTGCTTTGGTACAGTAATGCCTAAAAATCTATCCCCCTCACCATATTCTCCTTTTTGAGTTTTGAAAAATCTTGAAAGAATCTTAGCTTTATCTTCATCTCTTAATTTTCTAAGCTCCGCAGAAATATCCATTTTAATTTAAACTTTTTAGGATTTAAATAATTTTAGTTTTTTAAATATAATAAAACCTCGACGATAATAAAAACAAAACATTTAAATAGGGGTTTATCGTGATTAAATAAGGTGCTAAAAGGAGGTATAAAATGGGAAAAGTAATTGTGAAAAATGTTGTTGAAAGGAAACCAGGACATCTTTATTACGTTGATGGAAAAGGAAACGTATGTGAAGCTGTAATGGCAAGAGGCGGCAGAAAGAAAAAAGCTGCTAAAAAAGCTGTTAAGAAGAAATAAATCTTCTTTAAGCAATTTATTCATACTTTATTAATGGGCCTGCCTTATAGGGAAGGTGGGTCCATTCAATAATTTTGATATTATTATATTTTTTTTATATCATATTCTTTTTAGTATTTTTTTGGTAAAATTTTTGAATGTATATTTTAGAAGAGATAAATGTTTAAAAGGAGTCTTCCTTTTTAACAAATTATGTTAGATGAACTTGTTCAAAAAAACGAAAGAAGACTATTGCGTTTTCTGAAGGAGAAAAGCCAAGACAAATTAGATAGGATATTGAACCATGAGACCAGAAGACTTCCACACCTTGATAAAGGTCCTTTCGTTTCATTAGCTTATATACACGAGAATTATATGGAAAAACACTTTGAGGGCTATTATCTTCGCCCAGCTTCGACTACTACTTCTGAAGCAAAATTTGTTAATTATTTGGACGGAGAAAACGGAGACATAGGTGCCTTAAGAAAAATGGTGATGAATTTACCTAGACAGTCTGGTTTAGTTCGAAGAGATCCCTCACAATTCGAGATAGATATAAATACTTTTTTTCCGATGACAGAAATGACAGACAATTTCGGTCAGTGCTACCCTCTAATTTCTGTAGTCTCAATTAGTGCAGGAGAAAACTATCCTGGGAATAGTAAAGGAAACTCAATTAGAGCAAGAAGAGATGTTGCAATACTCGGGGGTAAGGTTTTATGTTCTGGACTTAATCCTCCTATAAATCTTGTTAGTTCAGAAAGATTGTTTAAACCTGTTTTTCCTTTCTGGTCAAATGCTAATTTTCATTATTCTAATTCTTTGGATAAATCAAGGGACCTAAGATTCCACAATGTATCCTTTTTAAACGGTTTGTTAGGGTCAATTGGAATGAGAGCTCTTGACTAAATAGTAGATTTTCCCAACCTTTTTATATTCTATTTTTGTGTTATTTATATGAAAAGAAAAAAATATCTTCTAGGAATTGAATCTACAGCACATACATTCGGAATAGCAATAATTGAAGAGACAACAAAAAAAATTCTTTGTAATCTAAAGGATACATTTACAACTACGCAAGGAGGATTAATTCCCACAATTGTTGGTAAACATCATGAAGAAGTGTCCTACAAATTATTTAAAGAAGCTTTGGAAAAAACAGAAATAAATAAAAAAGACTTAATTGCAATAGCTCTCTCAACCTCTCCAGGTTTAGCTCCATGCTTAAATGCCGGAATTAAATTTACAAAAGAAATTTGTAAAGAATTAAATATCCCACTAATTTGTGTAAACCACTGTATTGCCCATTTAGAAATTGGGGAATTGACTGGCGCAAAAGATCCTGTTTTACTTTATGCCTCCGGAGCAAATACCCAGATAATCGCCTACGAGGGAGGAAAATATAGAATTTTTGGAGAAACATTAGATCTAGGTGTAGGAAATTTTATTGACACATTTGCAAGACATGCTGGTTTTGGTTTTCCCGGCGGACCAAAAATACAAGAGATGGCAAAAAAAGGTAAAAAACTAATTGAACTCCCTTACCCCATAAAAGGCATGGATGTTTCTTTTTCAGGAATACAGACTAAATTAAAACAACTTTTAGATAAAGGAGAAAATTTAGAAGACTTATCTTTTTCATTACAAGAACATGTTTTTGCTATGCTCGTTGAATCAGCAGAAAGAGCCTTAGCCCATACCGGGAAAAAAGAGTTATTATTGGGAGGCGGAGTTGCTTGTAACACTAGACTACAAGAAATGTGCAAAATTATGTGTAAAGAAAGAAAGGCAAAATACTTTTGTCCGGAGAGACAATTTTTAGTAGATAATGCGGGGATGATTGCCTTCTTAGGTCTGAAAATGTATGAAAATGAAATATTTTATAGACCTACCGAATTAGATAAAGTAGATTTTGATCCAAAGGAAAGAACGGATATGGTAAATGTTAAATGGAAATAATTCAAACATTACAAAAATAAATAGATCATTACATTAGCCGTTGCAAAATAAACAAGCAAACTTGTTAAATCCCTAACAGCTGTTGCAAATGGGCCGCTAGATATTGCTGGATCGGAGTTGAACTTATGAAACAAAAAAGGAAGTAATATCGAAATAGCCATAGATACCATGACAGTTAAAAATATAGAAAAACCTATAACTAATCCAAAAATAGAAAACCCCCAAAATATTGAAAAAACTATATAGAAAAGCAAACCCAAGATTAATCCCAAAAAAATGTTTATCTTAATTTCTCTGAAAGCGTATTTACTTATATTGATGTTTTTATCTAATGCTATAGATCTTATAAAAATTGTCTGAGCCTGTGCTCCTACAGCATCTGCCATATAAACAACAGCCGGAATAAATGCTGCAAGAAGGAGATATTTATTTAACATAAGTTCAAAAGAATTTATAACCAAGGCAGCTAAAATTCCACCTAAAAGGCCAAGTATGAGCCAAGGAAGTCTCTTCCTTACATGGATTTTTACAGATGCGTTAATTATCTCTACTGCAGGATCCTTAAATTTATGTATACCTGCAGTCCTTAAAATATCTTCAATATTCTCTTTATGTAAAATCTCAAGAATGATATGATGTGGAATAACACCAAGTAGACGATCATCTTTATCTACAACAGGAATGGATTTTAGACTATTCCTTAGAGCAAGAAAAGCAATTCTCTCTTGATCAGTATGAGGCCTAACAGACAATACCTTCTTAATCATAATGTCTTTAACAAATTTTCTTTTGTCTAATCTAAATAAATCCTTAATAGATATAACTCCAATTAACTTTTCTGTTTTATCTAAAACATAAATATAACTTATAACCTCGAAATTTTTTGTCTTTTTAAGAAGCATCTTTTCCACATCCCCTAAAGTAGATCCGGGCGTGGTTATTGGGACATCCTTAAACATTAATTTACTAGCAGTCTCTAAAGTATCTCCATTTTTTTCAATATCTTTCATTAAAACATAAACCGTAACAAGTTTTTAAATATGCCTTTAAGCAAAAATTATAGGCCATAAAAAATAAACTGCAAAGGCAACTAAAGCTAAGCCCGCAACAAGTTTCATTATCCCTTTAAACTTCTGAATCTCAGAATCAATATCTCTTATTTTTGTCCAAGAAAAATAAGTAGCAAATATTATCAAAAGGAGAGGCAATACATAAATAATATTATAAAGGGCTATCCAGATAATCCTATCTAATCCAATTACTCCCTTATCAGCTAAAATCGTTGAATAGATTAAAGGGAATATAGCCGTACAAGGAAGTTCAACTAAAGAAGCGAGTAAAGCAAAAATAATTGTAGAAAGAATAGTTCCCTGTTTTATGTATCTTTCCATCAAAGGCTTAGCAGAATCTGGGACTTTCAGACTTAACCATTTGCCATAAAAGAAATAGTCCTTAATTAAAAGAATGCCTGCAAATAAGCTTAAAGAGATAACAACGAGTCTTATATAAAATCCATAAGAAGTAATGAGAGAGCTAATAATCGAAGTTAACGCAACCATAAACAAGAAATAAAACAAGAATATTACTAAAGTAAAAATAATACCTAATTTGAATGCTCTTTTAAGAGAGCCCATAGATAGAGAATAAACAATTAAGAATATCAAAACAGTTATTGAACAAACATTTAAGCTGTCTAAAAATCCTAAAAGAAGAGTACTGGCAATAAGAGACTTTTCTTTAAATGAAACCTTTACATTCCAAAATCCCAGGATTTTTGTTTGAACAACATCACCACCAAAAATTCCATTCGAACTAGATTCCCCATTTATTATAAAATCTTCAATGGTGGAAGTTATATTAGAATTAAAACCAATAAAATAAGAATCACCAATAAATACTGCAGGAACATAACCCCTACTCTTATCCGGAACATTAAATCTATCTAAATATTCCTTGAATAAATTTGAATTTTCTCTAGAAGAGATCTCATAAGAATTTAAATTAAGATTATACTTAGAATCCAGGTCTTCCAAGAAGGGCTTCATTTGTGCACAAGCCCCACAACCATTCATATGAAAAAAAGTTATTTCTAATGGAACAGATTCAAGAGTATTACTGGCTATAGAAGAATCAATAGAGGATAAAAACAATAAACTAAATAGGATAATAAGGTATAGCTTATTCATCTTCTTATCTCTCTTGCGAAGGTTTCGTTTAATTTGATCATATTAGTCTTCCCAGTTCTAACAACCTCAATCATCCTCTTTTCCTCTAACTTCTTTAAAATCCGATGTGCTTTTATTTTATCGTACATTTCAGAAATTTTACTTTGTTCTATCTGCCCATTATTCAAAGAAATTTTATCTATCACCTTCTTTTCGTCTTTATCTAAAATAGAATTTAAAATTTCCATATTCTTACACAAAAATTTCTCTTTTTCTTCGATCTTCAAAGAAAATAGATAATAAAATAAAGATCCTACAAAAAGAATGGCTAAAATAGTGAATAAAGCTATAAAATTTTGAGAAATCATCTTTGGACAGCCACAGGTTTTAACCTCTAAATGATTTCCAAGCAAAAGACTTAAAGAAACAACTAAAGCTATAAATGAAAATCCGCCAAATATTAAAACAATTTCTCTCTTTTTCATAGACTTTGAAAATGAATTAGCTTTATAAGCATTTTGGTCAGTTACAATAAAGTGAAACCAATATTTTTGATAGTTACATAAAAGTGAAACAAGAATATTAAGATTTATTGATAAATATAGCGTAATAAAAGAATTTATTGAAGAATTTGATCTTTAAAAAGTTCAGCTAATTCATTAGAAGTCTTAGCTTTCATGATTTCAATTCTTAATTTGGTTGCACCTTCAAATCCCTTTGTAAAACAAAAAGATTGAGACTTTATTTGTTCAAAAGGAACTTTATACTTTTTAGCAAGCAACAAATAGTCTTTAAAATAAAATCTTTTTTTTGAACAATTCAAAACTGCAAAGATACTCGGATTTCCCATAGCCGCTCGTCCAATCATTAAATAATCAAATTTTTTTAATAATTCGTTCGCATTAGAAACATTTACGTCACCAGAATAAATCACCGGAATCTTACTCTGCTGTTTGAAATTTAAAGCAAACTCTACATCCGCTTTACCAGAATATCCCTGCTCTCTTGTTCTAGGATGAATCACAATAGCATCACAATATTTCTGTGCAATGTTTAATATATTTAAAGAACTAGCAGACTTTCGAATTTTTACACTCAAAAATTTTTTTGTATTCCTCCTAATTTCCATTAAAATAGAATCAATAGCTATAAGATTATTTTGCATAAAACTCCCAACACCCAATTTCTGCGCAACAACAGAAGGACAACCTAAATTAAAATCCCACCCAGATACTTTAGAGTCATATTTTTTTATAAATTTCTCTAATCCCTTGGTATCTGTACAAAATAGTTGAATAATAGGTTTATCCTGCAGATCCAATTTCTTTTTAGAGTGAGGATTTATCATACCGGAATATATTCCCCCTGCGCCTGCCTTCTTACAGAGCAATCTAAAAGCAATGTCATTTGGTTCAAGCATAGGTGCAAGAATAAACTTATTCTTAAAAGGCAATTTTTTCATAAACTACTCAATAATTCATACTTTATAAATATTTAAATAATAATAATTAGAGTAGATTAATAACTAAAAGAAAGATATAAATAGCAAGATATGCTAAAGAAAATATGGAAAATGTTGAACAAATAGCTCTCTTTGATATGGATGGAACACTTTGTGATCATGACGGGGCATTATTTGAAGAATTGGAGAAATTGAGGTCTCCACAAGAAGAAAAAGTATACTCCTTGCAAGATAAAATCCATCCAGAATACATAATAAATAGAGCTAAAATTATAAGAGAAAAAGAGAGCTGGTGGGAAAATATGCCTAAATTTCAACTGGGTTGGGATATTTTAAAAATTGCAAAGAAAGAGGGATTTAAGATAATGATTCTAACTCAAGGACCAAAAACAAATCCTGCCTCTTGGGCTGGCAAAATGAAGTGGGTAGCTAAAAACCTTCCAGGAACAGATGTAACAATGACTAGAAATAAGGGATTAGTTTATGGGAAAATTCTAGTTGATGACTATCCAGAATATATAGAGAGATGGTTAAAAAATAGACCAAGGGGACTAGTAATAATGCCAGCAAATAAAAACAACCTAACGTTCAAACATCCCAATGTGATAAGATATGATGGTAAAAATTTAGTAGAAATTAAAAAGGCATTTAAGGCAGTTAAAAAAAGAAAAGCAGGCGAAGCCTTAAAATGGTAACCTTTCGTAAATTTCTAACAACTACTGGAAAACAAGTTTTAGCAGGTAAAAGTGCGGAAAATAATGAAGATTTGGTTGCACAGGTAAATGAAAACGAACTTGTTCTTCATACTAAACTTCCTGGAAGCCCCTTTTGTAATATAAAAGCAGATAGTGAAGCCGTATCGAAAAAAGAACTAAAAGAAGCAGCAATATTTTGCGCAAGATATAGCCAGGATTGGAGAGATAATCAGAAAAATGTAAACATAGATTATTTTCTAGGAAAAGACATCTATAAGCTAAAATCAATGAAGTCTGGCACATTTGGAGTAAAAAATACGAAAGAGATAGTTATAAAAAAGCAAGAAATCAAAGAATTTATAGAGAAACAAAATGAGACAACTAACTGAAACAAAAAAATTCCAAATAGGAAAAAAAGGACTCACTGAAGAGTTCATTAAACAATTAGAAATAACGTTTAAGACTTGTAGAAAAGTAAAAATAGATATTCTAAAATCTGCTTGCAGAGATAAAGAAGAAGCAAAAGAAATTGCTAAGACAATAATAGACAAATTAGGTAAAAATTTTGACTTTAAACTAATTGGTTATGTTCTAACGGTTATGAAGTTTAATAGCAATGTAAGAGAATAGCCCCTCAAGAATAACCTTTTAAACCCAATTATTTTAAGAGAAATATGGTGAATCTGTCTATAGATGAAATGGCAATGTTCTGTAAAAGGAAAGGTTTTATCTTTCCATCTGGAGAACTCTATGGAGGCCTTGCAGGTTTTTGGGATTTTGGTCCACTTGGAGCAGAATTAAAGAAAAATTTAAAAGAATCTTGGTGGAAGTATCATATTTATGCCAGAGAAGACATTGTAGGAATTGATGGTGCTATCATCACTCACCCAAAAGTATGGAAAGCTTCCGGACATGTAGATTCTTTTGTAGACTTGGCCGTAGTTTGTAAAAAATGTAAGAATAAATCCAAGGTGGATAAACATGAGCTTGAAACAACTAAATGTGAAAAATGTGGCGGAGATTGGGAAAGCAAAGGAGAATTTAATCCAATGTTTACAACACAAGTTGGCCCTATAAAAGAAGATTCTTCTCTTGCCTATTTAAGACCGGAAACTGCTCAACTAATCTTCGCAAATTTTAAACAAATAACAGACACAAATAGACTAAAATTACCTTTTGGAATCGCTCAAGTAGGAAAATCATTTAGAAATGAAATTGCTCCAAGAAATTTCTTATTTAGATGTAGAGAATTTGAACAAATGGAAATTGAATACTTTATAGATCCAGATAAAAAAACCGAATGTCCTTATCAAATTCAAGATCTAGAAATTACAGTTTACTCCGCAGAAATGCAAGAAAAGGGAAAAAAGGCAGAAAAAATGAAAATAACAGAAGCATTAAAGAAAAAATTAATTATGTTACCTTGGCATGCTTATTGGCTTTCTACAGAACTTAATTGGTTTAAGTCCTTAGGAGCAAATATAGAGAATTTTAGAATCAGACAACATATGAAAGATGAAAAATCGCACTATGCAACAGACACATGGGATATAGAATATAACTTTCCATTTGGTTTCAAGGAACTGCAAGGTATAGCCGATAGAGGAACATTTGATTTAACACAACATCAAAAAATATCCAATAAGAATCTAGAAATAAGAGATGAAGAATCTGGAAGAAAATTCTTACCAATGGTTATTTCTGAGCCATCCCTAGGGGTTGAAAGAGCTTTCTTAGTTTTCTTATTTGATGCTTATACACAAAATCAAAAAGAAGAAATTATATTAAAACTCGACCCATCTCTTTCTCCAATCAAGGTTTCTATATTTCCTTTAATAAAAAAAGACGAAAAACAAGTTAATATCGCAAGAGAGATCTACCTAACTCTTAGAAAAGAATGGAATGTAACATACGATGATAGTGGATCGGTTGGTAGGAGATATGCTAGGAATGATGAAATAGGAACACCTTTATGTATTACTATTGATGAAAAAAGTATCCAAGAGAATACGGTAACAATAAGGGATAGAAATACAACAAAACAAATAACAGTTCCAATAATAGGACTAAAAGAGATAATCAGAAAACTTCTTTCTAAAGAAATTGAATTTGAAAAAGCAGGACAAGAAATAAAGAAATAATTCTAGTTTCCTAATTTTTCAATAGTTTTAGAAATATTCCCAATACCTAAATTGTTTTTCTCTAAACCTTCTTGTAAACTCATAAAAAAGTTCTTAAATGAGTTTGGTTTTGATACAGATTTTATCTTCTTCAACATGGCTCTAGCGGCCTCTTCGCCTTTTTTTATTATACTTTCTGGATTACTAAAATCTAATACGCCCTTGTCCCCCAAGTCTACATCAATAATCAGACTTATCTCTTCACCAACAAGATCATGTTCACTTACTTCAGAACTTAAGACTTGTAATGCCTTAGTAGTACACTCAAAAACGCTCGGAAGAATATCTTTATCTCTCTCAATAAGGGCAGTTTCTCCAAGAACAATCTTTCTTTTCTTAATTTTATTAACATTTACTGCAATAATTATATCTGCCCGATCCTTAAGAATCTCAGTCGGCACAGGATCTACTAATCCACCATCAACCAATATTTGGTGTTTGTTTGAAACAGGAACAAAAATACCTGGAATAGAAATACTAGCCCTTATGGATTTTATCAAGTCTCCTTTCGTAAAAACTACTTCCTGATCATTTCGGATGTCATAAGAGGTTACCAAAAGAGGAATCTTTAAATCATTAAATTTTAATCGCCCTAACTTTTGAGTCAGAATAGATTCTATCTTATCTCCCCTAATAAGTCCTTTCGTAGGAATAGTATAGTCGAATATATTTTTCCAACCAATAGAAAGAATTTCTTCCTCAACAACTTTAATATTCTTTCTAGAAGCATAAAAAGCCCCTATAAAAGCCCCCATACTAGTTCCAGAAATAACGTCTATGGGAATATTATTCTCCTCTAAGACTTTTAAAACGCCTATATGTGCAAGTCCTCTTGCCCCGCCACCACTTAAAGCAAGTCCCACCTTTTTCCGATCCATAAAAATCTTAAAATTGAGCTATTTAAATAGTTTATTAAAAGAACTCTTAAAGTTATTTTAATAACATAAATCCTTTTAAATAATAATCCTTTCTAAGTACTATGCCCACACTTGAAAATATAAAAGAATGGAAGGATCAAGCACATAAAAAACAAAAAGAGATTTTTAAAGAGTTAGAACTAATCAGATCAAAAGAAAATCCAGCACAAGAATACCTAAGACGGATAATGAGGATAAATTGGAACAAAGAGCTACCAATTTTAGAATGTCAATGGCATATAGATAACTGTTTTTATGATGGAAATCAGTTGAAAGATGTTTTTGCAGAGTCTAGAAGTTCTGTTCTAGGAGGAGCAGAGTTTGGGCCTTCATTTATTTATTACTATATTTTTTCAACGCTTAATCTAAAAGAACAGTTTGAACAGTGTCCTAAATGTAAAATGGTTTACCGAATGGGTCCTTCTTCAGAACAATTAGAAAGAATTAGAACTCTAAAACCAACACTCTATGCAGATAACTTCCAAAGATTTAAATAAGTAGTCCTTTTAGAACTTTCATGACTAAAGAACTAAGTGCTCAAGAAAAATTTGAATTAATCAAGAGAAATACAGAAGAGATAATTGGTGAAGAAGAATTAAAAAAACTGATTAAAGAAAAAAAAGAAATTTCATTATACTGGGGCACTATGCCTACAGGTAGTATCTCCATTGCTTATTTTTTTCCAATGATGAAAATTGCAGACTTTTTAAAAGCAGGAATAAAAGTAAAAATATTGCTAGCAGACTTACATGCAGCATTAGACAGTGTTCCCTGGAACATTCTTGAAAAAAGATACAAATATTATGAAAGGATTATAATACTTATTTTAGAAACAATAAACGTAGACATATCTAAATTAGAGTTTATTAAAGGAAGTGAATTACAATTAGACAAGAAGTATTTTAATGATTTACTAAAACTTTCTACCTATACCTCAATTAATGATGCTAAACATGCTGCTGCAGAAGTAGTTAAATTGGGTGAAAATCCTAAAATGTCCGGCATAATCTACCCATTGATGCAAGCACTAGACGAGGAATATTTAAAAGTAGATGCGCAATTTGGGGGAGTGGATCAAAGAAAAATAATGGTTTATGCAAGAGAATATCTTCCAAAGATAGGTTATAAACCTAGAATTGAGATAATGAACCCTATGATTCGAGGGCTAGTTGGGGCTAAAATGAGCTCAAGTATACCTTCAACGAAAATAGACACACTTGAAGAAGAAGCAGAGGTTATTAGAAAGGTGAATAAAGCAGAATGTGTTGAAGGTAATCCGGATAATGGAATTTTAGCACTATTAAGATACTTAATATTTGTATTAAAAACAGATAGAAATGAAAAGTTTATTATCGAGCGTCCAGAAAAATTTGGTGGAAATAAAGAATATTCTACCTATTCCGAAATTGAAAAAGATTTTATAGATAACAAATTACATCCCATGGATCTAAAAAATGCAGTAGCTAAAGAGATTAATAAACTATTAAAGCACATACGAGAAGATAAGACAGTACATAAACTGCATAAAGAAGCGTATTCTATTTAGCTAACATCAAAGTTTAATAAACTACAAAATTTCCTAATGAGATAGACAACATTTAAAAGTATAAAGAAATTAAAGAAAAAATGACAAAATCAATAGATACAATTGGAGACATTGCAATAGTAAAATTTCATGGATATTATCCTTATATATATAAAAAATTCTTTGCCTGGAATTTCTTAAGAAAACATAAACAAATGGTTACAGTTTTAGAAAAAACAACGGACATTAGAGGAGTTCTTAGAAAATTTGAGACGAGATTTCTATCTGGAATAAATAAAAGAGAAACGATACATAATGAAAATCAATGTAAATTCTTTCTAAATGTAGATGAAACATATTTTTCCCCAAGACTCTCAAATGAAAGAAAGATAACTGCTGAAGATGCTTCAAAACACCTAAAAAATAATTCAAAAGTACTTATAATGTTTGGCGGAGTTGCACCATATGCAATTGTTTTAGCTAAGATGGTAAAAAAAATGAATATAAATATTTATTCTTCAGAACTAAATAAAAAGGCTTCCGAGTATGCTACAAAAAATATTCTTCTAAACAAAGTAGAAGATAAGGTAAAAATATTACAAGGGGATTCAAGAAAGATAAACATAAAAGAAAAATTTGATATAATTTTCATGCCAAGGCCCAATCTAAAGGAGTCTTTCATAAATTCTGCACTTAAATTTTCTAAAAAAGGAACAATAATATTTTATCATGGCTTTGGAACAAACGAAAAAGTATTAGAAGAAGTAAACAATAAAAGACTCAAGGTTATGTATATAAGAAAAGCAGGAGATATTGCTCCGAATAAGTGGAGATGGTTGGTTAAACTGCAAGTTATATAAAATACTATCTCCAAAATCTTGCTTCTTCTTCTATTGAAGAAGCCATATCTCGTGTAAGAACTTTAAATCCTGGAAGATCATATTTTTCTCCAAGACTTTTAAAAACGTCTGCAAATATTCTTAAACCAAAAGAATAGTCGGAAGGTACTATTACTCTTTGTTTTGACATTTCACTTACGAAATGAGCATGAGAATGAATTAATTCCCCATATGCTAAATAAGCCTCGGTTAAGGTTATTCTCCTTGCAAGATCACTATCAATTCCCATCTGTTAATTCTCTGTTTAAAAAATATTCATCAAAGGTAACGTTAACTTCATCATCTAATGGAAGAAGCTGTATCATTGTTCTTTCTCCAGAAGGATCATAATGGACAGAATAACTTACGGGATAGTTTAAACCACAAGCACATTCAACATTTGCGACCATATTAGCTAAAGAAACCCTTCCAAGAGACCCAGATACTTCTTGACTTATCTTTTTATCTAAACAATTAGAACACTGTCTTACACCAGTTTCAAAAGTGGTTGGTATTTCAATATTTATCTTAATTTTCTCTTTCATTTTCCAATTTTTTAACTAAGCCGGCTTCACGGGCTTTTAAGCACTTAAGTAAACTAAGTGAATCGATTTCTATTGGTCCTTCAGATAATCTAAAGTTTGGAATTTTCTGCAAAATAAAACCACGGGCATAGTTAACTTTATTTAAAAACCCGTCTACCTTCCATAAACAAAATCCTTCTCGATGATTAGAATCATAGAATCCAAGTGTATAAGAATCCATTTTAATCTTTCCAAGCCAGTTCAAACATATACGCTAAAGAACTAGTAAAAAAAGAGGAGTTTATCCAAAAAGCATTATCTGTATCTTCATGTGTTAAACTGGATTTAATTGTAAACAAAATTTCCTTTCTATCAACGATTACAAATCTACCATTAACTTCCTTAGATTTTATTAGCACATTAAATTTTTTAGCTAATTTTTTTGCTTCTGTATCATCTTCTGGAATTATGACTTTTATATCTACATTTCTTTTTTTTAATTTTGCAAAAACTTCAGTAAACATCCTAACCTTATTATTCAACTCAAAAGAAGAAGTAGCTAAATGAATACTATCTTCTGCAGACTCCATTGTATCTCTCATCTGACTATACAAATTAGATCGACCCTTAATAGAACTAGAAATATTTTGATTCTTTAATGGTTCCATACCACTATTATGTAATTCTTGAATCTCTTCATACTCTTTACTCTCTCTAAGTTTATCTAAAACCTGAACCTTTTCCTCCGCATTTTTCATAGTGTTATTCTTTAATTTTTCAATGATTACAGACGGTTTTACTGCAATGTACTTTACAGGTTTTCCAATCTTTTCAATAGTAAATCCTCTTTTCTCAAGTCCTTCTAAGACGTCATAAGTTCTAGACCTTGGAACGCCAGAAGCCTCTGCTATCTCTCCAGCAGAAGAAATACCCTTAGAAAGTAAAGCTAACCAAACCTTGGTTTCATAAATATTTAAATCGAAATAATCCTTTATTCTTTTAATTAACTCAGGTTTTATTATAGCCATCTTAATCGGAATTACCTAGGGATTTAATTTCTAGGGATTTAATTAATAATGCAGGATCATTCGAAACAATGTCTACTAAATCTTCTTGAGGATCTAAATAAATCCCTTGAGATTGACTTAAAATGACATTGTTATTAAAAGGAGAACTACTTAGATCTCTTGAAGAAAGATCGTATACTGTTTGGGAAGGAACTTCAGTTACGGAGATCCCACTATAAATTTCGATTAATTGAGTTACTCTAGGGTTTTGGTCTACCATTTTGTTATTACTATAAACAGATAAAACCCTTTATAAATCTTTCGCCTAGTTGTCTTTTTTAGGTAGTTACAAATCATAAGTTTAGAAAACCAGAAAAAAAAGCTAAAAGGATACCAAAAAATATTCCCAAGGTTATAAAAGGCATAGCCGGATAAAACTTTTTCTTTTCAGATCTAAATAACAAATAAGATAATCCTAAAAATGCACCAAATACAACAAGCAGTGCAGGAATCCAGCCAAACGCCTTTAAAAAAACTCCTGCAGGAATAAGTGTAAATGCAATGTCTCCACCACCAAGCATAGCAACAGGAACCTTAACCCTATTAGTACCATGATTTTTCTTCAATTTCTCTCTCAACTCCTTAGTTAAATAAGGGATTAAAAAACCATTAAAAATCTTCATTTCAGACATCTGAAACTTAGCCATTTTTTGCATTACTCCTGAATGCCAAACAGCCCACATATCGTAGAAAGAAATAAGGATTAATAAAACAATTACAGTAGTAGGAGTTAAAAAATCCACAAAAATCAGACTTAAGCCTGCATAAATAAAAATCTCGGTTAAATTATGAATAATAATAGAAGGTCGGATAATTTTCAATAAGACTAGTGGAAGAGCTAATAATAAAGAATAATAAAAGTAAATATCACCTAAATACCCATTCATAAAAAAGAAAGAATTGATTACAATTCCCAAGGTAATTAATATAACTAATCCAAACCAAATCTTCAAAAAATAAATCCACTTATACCGTATTAAGAAAAAGAAAAAAGTAATCGCAATTATAAAAGAAACAAGCATGCTAAAAAACATTCCAAAAGGACTATCGGAGTCATTATTCTGGCTAAGTAAACCCGGAATAGTCCCTCTATCGATTATAAAAAGACCAATTAACTGACTTAAAAGAAACAACCCGAGAAGAATAAAGGTAATAGTAAATTTGTGTTTCATTTTTTAAAGTATCCAAAAGGATAATCAGACTAGTCAAACAGGTTTTATAAGGGTTTTGATGGAATAAACAAAAGAGTAGGGGATAAATCCACAAAGGTTGAATAAAAGATTAAATTAATAGCTTTCCGATAAAACTCGAAACCCCGTAGATAATTGCTCCCCAAAGAGAATCAACAACCGTCAATTTCCAAGAATAACCCTTTAATGTCGCTTTATTAGTTAAGTCATAGAGCCCATAAGTTAATATTCCAAGTAATGCTCCATAAATTAACGCATTAAGAGGATTATTAGATCGTGGCATTACGAAGATAAAAATCCCTAAAGAGATTACCACATAAACAAAACATGCCGCAATCCAATTGGGTTGCCAATGATTATTCTTTATGTTTCCAACCGTCTTAAATTCCTTTAAGTAAAATTTTCGAGCAACAAAATTTAACCAAATGAAATCTAAGAGAATTACAGTGATAATAATACCTATCAAAGAAAATATTTCCATATAGATATCTGGACGCCCTTGTTTTTAAATGTTTACCATAAGATTTATTAATCAGATTTGTGGATTTAGATTATGAAATCCATAGATTTTTTAAAAAGACTAGAAAGTAAAGAATTCTTTAAAGAATTTAAAAAAGATAACCCTGACGCATATCTCTGCGCAATATTTTGCATATTGAATAAGGAAGAAACAGAAGGAGATAAAATCAACTTAGATTTTTTTATTCCATCTAAGAAAAAAGTTGCTTATTCTGAAAGTCCATTTGGAGAAATTTTTTATTCTCAAGAAGAAAATAAAGAATATGCCGAGTTAAAAAGTCTAAAAGATATAACTATCGATCTTGAAGATCTTTGGACAGAAGTTGAGGAAATAAAGAAAAAGAAAGAAATCCAACATAGCACCGGGAAGATAATAGGAGTACTAACCGAAAAGGAGTGGAATCTGACCTGTCTAAGTGCTTCTATGGACTTATTAAAGATAAAAATAGATTCTAAAACAAAAGAGATAATTTCAGCAAAAAAAGAAAGTTTAAGCGATATGATCAAAATTCAAAAGAAATGATATCCAAATTTAAAGATTACCTCAATATCTCTTTCTTATAGGTCTTCTTAACCCACTTGCTCTAGAATCTCTTTGATCATCACGTGAATCTGAATCCCCTCGATCTCTTGAAAAACCCCTGCTAGTTGATCGGTCATCAGATCTGCCTCCAAAACTTCTGGAACTTGAACCAAAACTTCTTCTAGGACCTCTTGAAGAATCCCTATCTGAATCTCGTGATCTGCCAAACCCTCTTGATCCTCTTGAATCCGAATCTTGTGATCTTCCTCCAAAACTTCTGGAACTTGAACCAAAACTTCTTCTAGGACCTCTTGAACTTCCTTCTCTGGAATAACTTCCACGACTTCCCCTACCATCAATTCTTCCAACAGTAATCCTATCTCTTCTTTCCATTATCGCTTTCTCAAACACAGGTAATTCTCCCAATTCAATTTCTGGATGTTCTCGTTTTATAGGCGTAAAGTTCTCATAGTCTCTACTTCCCAAAATAGTAATCGCAATTCCTTCTTTTCCTGCTCTTGCAGTTCTTCCAATACGATGGATATATTGAGAACTTTCAGCAGGGGAATCATAATTATATACATGAGAAACATTCTTAATATCTAAACCCCGTGCAGCAACATCAGTACATACAAGTACATGAAAACTCATATCTTTAAATTGATCCATGGTATCTGATCGCTTATTCTGAGAATGGCCGCCATGAATTGCTAGGGCCTTAATACCATTATGCTTTAGATTATAGGCGATAAAATCTGCATTTCGTTTAGTATTACAAAAAACCATCACTAACTGAGATTTATCATTTTTAACAAGATGTGTTAAAAGAGAAAATTTATCATAATCTGGAACATCATAATAAATTTGTTTAAGTTTAGATGGATCAACATTCTTCTCAGCAGCAACTTCTACAGGAGAATTCATAAAATCTCTAGAGATTGAAGAAATTTCTGAGTTGATAGTTGCTGAAAATAAAAGAGTCTGCCTAACTTTATTACAATAAGAAATGATTTTTCGTATATCCTTTATAAAACCCATATCAAGCATCCTATCCGCCTCATCTAAAACCAGAATAGAAATCTTACCTAAATCCAAAGTTCTTTGATTCAAGTGATCTAAAATTCTTCCAGGAGTACCAACTACAACTTCTGAGTTTCTTATATCTCTCACTTGAGGATTATAAGATACCCCGCCATAAACCTCACATACATTTAATTTTTTATATCTTGAAAAAACCTGTAGGTTCTCTTTAACTTGCTGAGCCAATTCTCTTGTAGGAGTCAAAACAAGTGCTTGGACACCTTTTCCTGCGATAACATTTTGAACAATCCCTGAACCAAAAGCTAACGTCTTACCACTTCCAGTAGAAGCACAAGCAATAACATCTTTTCCAGCTACCACTAAAGGCACTGACTTTTCTTGTATTTCAGAAGGTTTTTCGAATTTTAATTCACTCAAAACCTTAAGAATTTCTTCGCATATTCCTAATTTTCTAAAGTTTTCCATTTTGTGTTCAGAAAGAGCATTTCTATCTCCAAAACCAAGTGTTCCCTGTTTTGGGGAGATAGAAGCAATACTAGCATTTATCTCCAAAAGAAAGCTATTACAAATTTTAATTTGTAGTTTTTCTGTATAAATAAGATTTTTGGAGAGTATATAAATGTTACTATTATATAGGTTCATTAAAAAAGAAGTACCTAAATAAAGAACTAAACAAAAATGAGATAATATGTAAACAAAAAGAAGATTTTTACATCTCTTCCAAAACACCAATTCCCAATAAAGCTAAAGAGTTTTTCAATGTATTTCTAAAAGCCATAATCAATTTTAGTCTAAAATTCTCTTCTTTACTTCCGATAACTTGGTGAGCATGATAGAATTCATTAAAGATTTGAGCAAGATCATAGGAATAATTAGCTACTAAATTTGGAGCTAATTGCTCATAAGCTTTCAAGACAATTTCAGGAAATTCAGCAATTTTTTTTATTAAGGCAATCTCTTGTGGACCTAAATCAAATATCTCCATTTTCTTCTTATTTTTTTTAACTTTTCTAAGAATAGAAGATGCTCTAGCATATGAATACAATAAATAAGGTCCGGTATTTCCTTCAAATTCCAAAGCTCTTTCCCAGCTAAACTCCACATCTTTTGAAGATTCAATCCTTAAAATTGCATACTTTAATGCTGCGATAGAAATGGCAAGTGGATCTGCATTAGAACTTCGCATTTTATTTTGAAGTTTAACCTTCTCTGTAACCTTATCTATAACCTCTTCAAGCAATACAACCTTTCCTTCGCGAGTAGCCATAATTTCACTACCAAAATTTATTGTGCCAAAGCCAATATGACTACAATTCCTTGAAAAATCATGCCCTAGTTTTTTAAGGATTTCGAAGAGTTGTTTAAAATGAAGCTTTTGTCGATAGTCTGTAACATAAACCATCCTATCGAAATGATACTTTCTAGACCGATCTACGGCTGCACCTAAATCTTGAGTCATGTAAAACGCTGTACCGTTTCCCCTTAGAACATATTTTTTTTGCTCACCAAGTTCTATATAAACTGCACCATCCTTTTCAGTTTTAAAGATCCCTCCCCTAACACCCTTAGATACGACTTCTTTTCCTATGTCTGTAAAATTACTTTGTCCAGTTATCTCATCAAAGGCTATGTCTAATTTTTTATAGACTCTATCAAAACCCTTAACCGATGCTTCTTTTATTTCTTCCCAAATTTTGTTTGCTTTTTTATCTCCTTCTTCTATTAGTTTTAATTTATCTCTTGCTTTTTGAGTCCATTCATTATTAGCATATTCATCTTCTTCAGTTCCTTCTCTTATCTCAGATTTTTCATTTTTACAAAATTCTACATATAATCTCAATAATTCCTTTGTCGGATTTTCTTTCAATTTAGTTTTATCAAGCCAAAGTTCCCAAGCAACAATTAATTTACCAATATGAAGGCCTATGTCCCCTAAATAATTTATCCCAATAGATATATCTCCATTTTTAGCGGTTAATCTACAAATCGAATCTCCAATTACCGTTGATCTAATATGGCCAATGTGCATAGGTTTTCCTGCATTCGGACAAGAATAATCTACAACAATTTTAAGAGACTTCTTCTTTTTAATTACACCATAATCCTTCTTAATGGCTTCCTTCAAAATCTTATCGGTTAAAAACTTTTTATCTATAAAAAAGTTGAGATACGCAGATTTAACCTCAACTCCGGAAATCTCTTTCACTAAATTCTTCCTTAATTTTTGCATTAATTCTTCTGCAATCAAAAGGGGACTCTTTTTTTCAATTTTTGCTAAAGAAAAACAAGGAAAGGCATAATCCCCCATATCTTGTTGAGGGGGAATCTCAATAAGACTCGCTATATCCTCTTTTTTGATCTTTCCATTTAATGTCTTTTCTAATATCTCTATAATAATGTCTTTCATAAAAATGCAAATTAAATAGAGTTTAAAATTCTTTCTAACAGGTAGTTCACCAAGCCCTTACCTTATTATTAAGAAAAAACATAGAAACAAAAGCTCGACTAATCCAATATATAGAAAATAAAGAGATCATGGGCCAATAGAATAGAGAATAAGGGAAAACTAAAAATAATTTAGAAAGATCCTTCCTCGTTTTTATCATTGGAACTACATAAAGAGCAGAATAAAAAGAAAAAGAAATCCCTACTAAAAAATTTCTTAAAATATCAAATAAACCAATAAAACCAACCATCTCTAAATTACTAAGCAATGAAGAGGTTTGTAAGATAGCCTGATAAGAATCTAACAGATTATTTAAATCGATTAAGCTTCTAATTACAAACATTACAAACATTAACGCCATTAAAGAGTAAAATACAAGAAAAATCACTTGTATTGGATGTTTAATCCAAACCCCTATGTGTTTTATATAACATTGCGTTCCACCAGATATCCACCTACCTTTCTGTCGTAAAAATTTAATAAAATCTAAAGGAGCATGAGTTATAACCCCTACCCTGGAGTGCTCAACCTTGTAACCCGCCTTAGTAATCTTAAACGCTAGGTCTACATCTTCTGTAAGCATATTTTTAGAAAACTTACCGACCTGTTTAAATATAGATTTTTTTACTGCAAGACACCCCCCCCATAAAGACATTGCAGAAAAGTGATTACAGGAGATTAATATTAGAGACATCATATTATATTCCATTTCCTGCATTTTAGCAAAAATACTTTTTTCCTTTATCTTATAAGGACAACTAACGGCTCCAACATTCGAATTAGATTGAAACCTAGAAAGAATATCTTTAATTGCAGAACCATTAATTTCCATATCAGAATCAACTACAAAGAATATTTCGTTTTTAACTAAAGAAGAATACTTGTTAATCGAATTGGTCTTACCAAGATTCCTAGAATTAGTAATAAGCCTAAAAGGATATTTTTTATTCAAAATCCTTAAAATATTTAAAGTATTATCTTTACTATTATCATCTATGACTATCATATCAATTTTAGCAAATTCATAAGACCTATAGATGCTCAAAATAGCATTTTTAATAGTCTCGGCAGAATTATAACAGGGAACAATAAAAGAAAGTGACGGAAGAGAGATGAGACGTCTTTTTTTGCTAAAGTCTATTAGAACAAAAACTAATACTAAAAGAATAAAACAAGTCAATAATAACATGTGTAGATTATTAAAGGGAAACATAGAATAATATGTAAAGATCGCTTTAAAAATCTTGTCCTTAAACTAGTCTTAAGAAATGATAATTATCTTCGTTTAATTTATATTCCAATGTTCTTCTCAAACATTTAGACTTTTCGATTATTTTTTCGTTCATCAACTCCTTAGAATAATCTACAGTTCTAAATGTCTTATTGATAGTACACTCAATTGAATTATTTATTCAAGGATATCCAACAGTCATATTTCGCATAAAAATGGAATTTTTTAATTACATGAAAAAGAAGGATTTATATATTGGCCAATCCTTATATCTCTAATTAAAAAGAGGGTATAAAAATGGCAAAAGGAAATAATGTCTGGGATACAACTGCTTTAGTACTTGCATGTATTGGAGCAATTAATTGGGTCCCTACAAGATTCGGTTGGAATTTGGTGGGAAAGCTAATTGGTAGCTGGTCTCCATTATTAGCTACAATAGTTTATGTTGTAATAGCTATCGCCGGTATCTGGACATTAATAAGAGCTTTCAAATAAGTTCGTAAGATTTTTATTTTTTATTGATTTATTTTAACAATAAACAAAACTAGTTAGTACTTTAAAGATTAAATATGCTCTATAAATAAAGGGTATAAAAACTCTGAATAAAATTAATCCTAAAAATCCTTAATAATAAAAGGATAAAAAAATAAAAAAAGCCGAATTTATCGGCTTAGAAGAATTACTTCTTCTTTTCTATAAGTGATTTACAAACGCCTGCAGCTACTGTAACGCCAGCGTCTCTAATTGCGAACCTAGCCATATGTGGATTTGCTTCTGCTGTTTCTAGCACAAGGTTTCCAATAGGCTTAAGTTTTACAATAGCGACATCTCCATTCTTCAAGAAGTCTGGATGATCCTGTGCTACTTGACCAGTTCTAGGATCTAATTTTGAAACTAGTTCCACGAATTGGCATGGTATCTGAGCTGTATGTACATGGAAAACTGGAGTATAACCCTTAGCAATAACTGTTGGGTGATTAATTACCGCTATTTGAGCAGTAAATTCTTCAACAATCTTTGCTGGATAAGCTGCATCACAGATAACATCTCCTCGTGCAATATCTTTCTTGCCAACACCCCTAATGTTAACACCGACATTGTCACCAGCTTCTGCTTCTGGTAATTGCTCATGATGGGCTTCAATACTCTTAATTTCCCCTGGTACACCAACACCACTTCTTCCTGGAAGGATTATAACCTTCTGTCCAGGTTTCATGATGCCTGTTTCAACTTTACCTACTGGAACAGTTCCAATACCTGTAATTTCATACACGTCTTGGATAGCCATTCTCATTGGTAAACCTGTTGGTTTCTCAGGTGCAGGAAATTTGTCGATTTGTTCTAGAACTGTAGGTCCTTTATACCAAGGCATCTGTTCAGATTTCTTAGCAATATTTATTCCTTGTAAACCGGATGCTGCAATAAATGAAATAGTGTCTGGATTAAATCCAACAGATTTCAATAAATTACCTGCATCAACTTTGATTTGATTAAACTTTGCTTCATCAAAGTCAATCATATCCATCTTGTTAACAAGAATAGCTATTTGTTTAACGCCCATAGTTCTTAACAACCACAAATGTTCTTTTGTTTGCTCTTGAACACCACTTGGAGCAGAGACAACTAGGAAAGCTGCATCAGCTTGAGAAGCACCAGTGATCATGTTTTTAACAAAATCTCTGTGTCCTGGAGCATCAATAACAGTAACCTCGAAGTTCTGAGTCATTATCTTCTTGTAGTTCAAGTCGATAGTAACTCCTCTTTCTCTCTCTTCCTTGATAGTATCCATGAAATAAGCAAACTCAAAACCTGCTTTACCATTCTTTGCTGCTTCTTCTTTGAGTTTTGCTAACTCTTGAGGAGACAAAATACCTGCTTGAAAGAACAACTGACCGATAGTAGTTGATTTTCCTGCATCTACATGTCCCACGAAGACAACATTCATAATTGGTTTTTGTTTAGCCATTTCTTTTTTATATTAATTTAGTTAAAAGTTATGCCTTTCGACACATAAAATTAGTGATAAATTGCTTTAAAAACCTATCGTTAGGAAGGTTTAAATATAACAAATTATTATAAATTATTATAAAATGGCAATCAAACCCTTGTGCAAGTTATGTAAGGAAGAACTTAGCGATTTCGGAGGAATTCTTCTTAGCCCGCCCGACAAAGAAGAGAAAGTTAGAAAATTTCATCTTTGTAAGAGCTGCTATAATAAAATTATAAAAGATTTTAACTAACATGGTGCAAAATATAATAAAACTTAGTGAAAAAGAAAACAGAATTGTAAATATGGTTAAGGCAAAATATGGTATGAAAAATAAAAATCAAGCATTGGGATTTATTGTTCAAATTTATGCAAAACACTTTTTCCCTGCTTCATTAGCACCAACCGAAAAACCCAAACGAGCATTAGAAAATATAAAATTAGAAACCTTAGATGAATTAAGAAAAGAAATACGAGAATAAAGAATGTTCGATGGCGTCTTAAATTTTTCCAGTTTGATATAGATAACTTAACTTTTCACTAGCATCCAAAATAGTCATTACACAAATTCTTCCAGACATTATATCAAATTTATCTCTTCTCATAGGCACATAGAATAAACCAAAAGAATTTGAGGAATCCTTTTCATGTACATGAAAATCAATCAAAATCCTAGATTGAATCCCAAGTTTTGAAGGGATATCTGCTTCTAAAAAACTATGACTTGCAATCTCGGCAATTTCTAAATTAGATCTAGACGAGCCGAGAGGATCATCCACCCTCAAACGATAACTATCAAAGAAATGATTCCTAAATACAAAATTATTATAGATTAAATCTCTACCATCTCTTTCATTAAAAACAACCTGTTGAAGCTTATCTTCTCGATTAGGATTATAATGTGCTCTACGCCATCCCATAAAATGTATAATCAATCTTCTTTTATAAACGTTTAGAATAATAATATGAATAAATTATTGATTCTCAGCTAAACCTTTTCTTTCTCTGATCTGTCTAATGACTCTTTGCTGTAATTCATTAGGCATTCTCTCAAAGGCCTGATCCATCAAACTAGAAACTCCTCTTCCACCTGTAGCGCTTCTTAAATCAGAAGACCAACCAATCATCTCTGCAACAGGTAATCTAGCTTTAATAAACGAGAAAATTCCTTCCTGTTTAGCGTCGATCATTTGTCCTCTTTTCTGAGTAACTAACTTTGTAACTTCACCCATAAATTCTGTTGGAACTTCAATAACATGCGTCTGAACAGGTTCAAACAGTACAGGTGTTGCCTTTTTGAATGCTTCTTGTAATGCCTCTCTAACTGCTGGATAAACTTGTGCCGGACCTCTATGAATTGCATCCTCGTGAAGCTTTACATCAGCTAAAGAAATCTTAAGATTTGTACAAGGTTCTCTTGAAAGTGGTCCAGCTTTCATAACCATCTCAAAGGCATCCAAAATAAGTTCTATAATTTCAATCATATAAACTTCACCCTTAGTTTTATCTAAGAAAACATTTCCCTGGAAGACGTTTCTATATTGTCTAGCTTCTTCGTTTGAAACTCCAACAGTAGTCAAAGCACTCCATAACTTATCATCTTTTTTCTTAACTCTTCCTTCAGAAATTTCTCCTTTTTCTATTGCTGCTGCAACTTCAGGTTCTAAAGGTTCAACATTAAAGAATAAGCTATTGTGTTTATTTGGAGATCTTCCTTCCGTAGGTCCAGAAACTCGAGTAACAGTTTCCCTATAAACAATAATTGGTTGAGAAGTTTTTACTTCTACTCCTTTTTCAGTCTTAATTCTATTTTCAACAATTTCTAGATGTAATTCACCCATACCAGACATAAGATTTTCCCCAGTCTCTTCATTAATCTCTATCTTAATTGAGGGATCTTCTTTAGCAACTTTTCTTAAAACTTCAATTAATTTTGGCAAATCCATAGATTTTTCAACGGTGATAGCTTTGGTGATTACTGGTTGAAAGATCTGTTTCATCTCTTCAAATGGTTGTTGAACACTAAGAGTAATTGTTTCTCCAGGTTCTGCATTAACACCAGCAATAGCACAAATATTCCCTGCAGTAACTTCATCAACTAATTCAGGTTTAATACCATCATAGACTAAAACTTGTTGTATTCTCTGTTTTTTCTCTGCTAAATTTAAATAAACTTCTTGACCCATCTTCAAACTACCCGACCAAAGTCTTCCTGCACAAATTTCCTTTCCAGATCTTGGTTCAATAACAATTCTTGTAATAATAAATGCCGTTTCTCCCTCTTGACTACAGCTAGTCATTCCCTTTCCAAACTCGCTATCTAAATCTCCTTTCCAAATTTTAGCAACCCTATATCTTTGAGCCTCTAAAGGAGAAGGTAAATGCTTAACTACTACATCCATCATAGATTCGAATAAAGAAGCATTTTTCCAAACCCAGTCTTTTCTTTCTTCTTCAGACAATTTATCATCATAAATTTTATAGATATCGGAGAATGAAACTCCTTTCTTTTTCATAAATGGAATAGTCAAGGCCCAATTGTCTCTTGCTGAACCAAAAGCAACACTGCCATCATTAACATTAACTTGCCATTTATCCTTATATTCGGTTTCGGCAATATTAGCAACTAAAGAATTAAATTCATTGATAATCTTCACAAATCTTTCTTGCATTTGTTGTGGTGTGACTTTCAATTCTTTAATCAAACGATCTACCTTATTGATAAACAAAACAGGTTTTACTCTTTCTCTTAATGCTTGTTTTAGAACAGTTTCTGTTTGAGGCATTATTCCCTCAGATGCACAAACTAAAACAATTGTTCCGTCAACAGCTCTCATTGCCCTTGTAACATTCCCAGAGAAATCAACATGCCCGGGAGTATCAATAAGATTAACTAAATATTCTTTACCGTCATAATCATGAACCATAGAAGTATTAGCAGAGTCTACAGTCAATAATCTCTCTTGTTCATCTGCATGTTGCCAAGTTGCCATACCCTCTTCCAAATCACCAGCATTCTTTGCAGCAATCTTACCAGCCACAGCTAAAAGATTATCTGTAAAGGCAGTTTTACCATGGTGAATATGTGCAGAAGTAGCTATATTCCTAATAGTATTCTGATCTCGCATAATTCTCTTGATCTTCTCAAAATTTTTCTCGCCTGTAGCCATAACATTTCTTTTGAAAAGTGGTTTATAAATATTTGCCTCATGGAAATGTCTCCGATTCTAAAGATAAATTGTGCCAACTAAAAAAAACTCAAAAACAAAAAACGCCCCAGATAAATTCTAAATCCCTCAAAAAAAAGAATGACCCCAGAGGGATTTGAACCCTCGACACCTGGATTAAAAGTCCAGTACTCTAACCGGGCTGAGCTATGGGGCCGATTCTAACAACGTAGTATCTACAAAAGATAATCTCCTTACAGAGGCAATCCATTGTAAAATCTACAAAGTCATTAGTAATCAAACAAAACCTTGGTTTAAAAAACTAATGTTTTTTGATAATTATCTAACCGTTAAATCTCCTGCAAATGAATAAAACCAAGCTATAAAAGAAGACCAAATTACTCAATCAAATTCTTTATGGATTCAATAAAACCTGCAACTTCATGCCCTTTCTTTGTTAATTTGATTATCTTAATCCTACCTTTCTTTTCAAAAACAACTAAACCAATTTTCTCTAAGATCTGCAATATCTTTACAGCATGAGAATAAGTACAATCAACTTCTTTAGCTAAAACAGAGCCATATCTCGCCTTAGTCACCCTTCTTAAAGCAATCAACATCATTGCTGGTTTTCTCCTAAAGAAAAGTTCAAAATTATCTTCCTGTATTTTTTTGTCTGCCATATTAATATATATTTTCTAATGTATATTTTACAGTTTATCGCCGCTTTTAAACCTTTCTTAACATTTTCGTCCATGAAGAGTAGATACAGTTATTTTATTTAAGTCGATTATATAGACCATATAAACAGTAAGAACGAACTCCAGATCGAAATATCTCTTTTCAATTAAAGAAATACTTATAGCTAATCCTTAAACCATCTTCGCTTCCTTATCACCAAAACTTTAAATATGCTCAGAACGTTAGTAAAATATGATAGATGTAAAATTGATGCGAGAAAATCCAGAATTGGTTAAAAAGAATACAGCTAATAGGGGTTACGAAGTCTCATTAGTTGAGAATTTTCTATTGCTCGACGAAAAATGGAGAAAATTAAAAAAGCAAGATGATGACTTAAGATGTGAAAGAAATAAAGTATCAGAATCTATAAATCTATCAAAAAAAGAAAAAAAAGAAAAATTAGCAGAAAAATCTATATTGAGAGGTAAAGAAATTTCTAAGCAGCTAAAAGAAAATGAAGAAAATGAAGATACCCTAAAAAAAGAAATCGATGAAGTGATTTCTAAACTTCCAAATATTCAAAGTTCCGATGCCCCTATAGGAGATGAATCACATAATAAAGAAGTTTATAAAAAAGGAAAAATTCCAGAAATAAAAAAACCAATAGGACACTTAGAACTTCTAGAAAATTTCGGATTAATAGATATGAAAAGAGCCACAAAGATATCTGGAGCTGGATTTTACATATTGCTAGGAAAAGCTGCGAAATTACAGAGAGCTCTTGTACAATTTATGTTAGATTTCCACGAAAATAACGGTTTCACCGAAATAAATCCTCCCCAAATGGTCAATCGTAATGCAGCTTTTGGTACAGGTAACTTACCAAAATTTGAGGATCAGCTCTACAAAACAAATGATGAACTAATTATGGTTCCAACAGCAGAAGTACCTGTAACAAATATTTACTCTGAAGAAACATTAGTTGAAAAAGACCTACCAAAAAAGTTTTGTGCATTTACCCAATGCTATAGGACAGAAGCAGGCAGAAAAGCCGGAGAAGAAGGACTTTTTAGATTACACGAATTTGAAAAAGTAGAGATGGTTTATATTTGCACTCAAGAAGAATCTTGGAAATTTCACGAAGAAATGACTGCCTATGCTGAGAAAATATTAGACGAATTAGAATTACCGTTTCGAAGATTATTATTATCCACTCAAGATGCAGGATTTGCATCTGCAAAGACTTACGACCTAGAAGTATGGAGTCCTTCAATGAATAGATATCTTGAATGCTCTTCGTGCTCCAATTGTACAGATTTTCAAGCAAGAAGAATGAATACTAGATATCAAGCAAAAGATGGTACACTTAAATTTGTTCATACATTAAATGGATCTGGAATAGCACTACCGAGGCTGATGATTTCTTTAATTGAAAATAATCAACAAAAAGATGGAACTATAAAAATTCCAAAAGTTCTTTGGAAGTATACGGGATTTAAAGAAATCAAAAAAGAATAATTTAATAGAATTATAAAAAAGTATAAATAGAACAAATAAAGATTATCTCTAAAAAGATCAAGCTAAAAAATTAAACTTTCTTAAAACTATTCCAGGCAACATTAAACAAATCCTCTAAAGCTTTTGCAAAAAATTCTGTATTTATCCATATACCGACATCATAACTAGGATGAGTTTTATCATCATCTAAGACCATAAACATTAATTCCTTTGAATCGATAACGACAAACCTTGCTTTTAAATTCTGACAATCCTTAACTTCTGCTACTTTTTGAAGCTCCTTTGCTATTTTCTTATTTGCCTCAGTTATGGGAGCAGCAACCCTTATAGAAACTCCCCTTTTCTTAGCTCTCTCTAGAGAAGGTAAGAGTACCTCTATTTTTCTAGTTAAACCTTCAGAAGTTGTAACAAAAGTTATAGAACTCTCTGCATTTCTAACAAGCATATCTAAATGATTGTATAGATTTTGCCTTCCTTTAATAGAACCCGATAAATCAGTAGAGTCCACAAACTTTACTCCTTCAGTAAACAAACCATTAAGTTCCTCTAAAACATCTTCTCCCTTAAGTTTTTCTAATCTCTTAGATTTCTCCGTTGCATCCACAATCAAATTCTTTTTAACCCTCTCTATAACCTCTTCAGGTTTTAATGCCACAAATTTAATAGGTTTACCAAGTTTCATGATAATAAATCCCTTCTTTTCTAAACTTTCAAGAATATCATAAGTCCTAGAACGAGGAACATCACTAATAGAAGAAAGCTCGCCTGCTGTAGATTGTCTTCTCGAAAGCAAAGCAGCCCAAACTTTAACTTCATAAAGATTTAAATCAAATATCTTTCTTAGTCTTCCCAAAAATTCCTCTTTGACAATCATAATATTTTTATACATAAGGAGTATTTAAATCTTTCTGTAAATTTTCTCAACCTATAGGGGTAAAAACTAAATTTTTGAAAAAGATATAGAAAAAGATTTATCCCTTACCAAACCCTCCTCAATAAAAGCTAATTTTTCACTTACACTAAATGAAATATCCTCAGCACCAATCCTTTGTTTTTCCTTTTCAATAAAACCAAATACTTGTTCTTTTCTTAAATAGTCTATGTTTAAATTAATCTTTATACGATCTTCCTTAACAAGATTATTCTTTTTTCTCATAGCCTGAATTGTTCTTATTAGCTCCCTTGCAATACCTTCATCTTCAAGTTCCGGAGTTATTTTTTTATTTAATATTACCGAGATTTCATCAGATTTTTCTAATGAAACTTTTTTCACATTTGTTTCTTCAGCAATTATTTCTGTAAATTTCTTATCAAGTGTAGGAGAAAAAATAGACAATTCTAAAAGAGGCTGCTTTAATGGAAGTTGAGCAATATCTCTTTCTTTTAAAGCAAGAGAAACAATATTTCTTGTTAGTTGCATTTGACGCTCCAAATTACTATCTATATTCTTTTCTAAGTAAGAAGGCCAATTTGCTAAATGAACCGAGTCAGTTTTCCCCAAGGATCTAAAAATCATTTCTGCACTAAAAGGCATAATCGGAGCAATAATCTTTGCAGTATTTTCTAAAACAAAGTTAAGGGTTGTCTTCGCATCCAAATCTCCTTCATTAAATCTATCTCTATTTCTACGAACATACCATGTAGATAAGTCTTCAATAAAAGTTTTTATTTTATCGCAAGCAGAAATAGTGTTATAATTTTCATAATCTTTTTGAACATCTTTTACTAATGCATTTACTCTAGATATAATCCATTTATCTAAGAGATTTTTAGAGTCTAATTTATCCTTTAAAGGGATATCTTTGTATATTATATTAAAGTTCATAACGTTATGAAGCAGAACTAAAACTTTTTTATATGTTTCTTCCACAAATTTATCAGAAAAACTTATATCCTCTGCATTCATTACCTGATTAGACATAAGGAAAAATCTCATAGCATCCACACCATATTTTTCAATTAATATTGAAGGATCTGGAAAGTTATTTTTACTTTTAGACATTTTTTGACCATCTTCAGCAAGGACTGTACCTGTAGTAACTATATTCTCAAAAGGAATATCTTCAAATAATATTGCTGAAAGAACATTCATATAGTAAAACCATGTTCTTACCTGAGCAATATATTCTGCAACAAATTGTGCAGGAAAATTCTTCTCAAAAAATTCTTTGTTTTCAAAAGGATAATGAAATTGGGCAAAAGTCATACTACCTGATTCAAACCAACAATCAAGAACTTCAGGAACTCTTCTAAATTCTTTTCCATCTTTTTCTAGAATAATTTCATCTAAAAAATCTTTATGTAAATCTATTTCTTTCATAGAAAGATTCTTGGCATAATTCTTTAACTCCTCTACGCTTCCGATTACTAAAAGTTCTCCGTCTTTAGACTTCCAAATTGGCATTGCTGTTGCCCAATATCTATTTCTTGAAATGTTCCAATCGGGGGCTGTTTCTATGGTGTATTTCACTCTACCATCCTTCAAAAAACCAGGATACCAATTTAATTTTTGATTCAATTCTAAAACTTTAGGTTTTATTTTTTGAATATCTACAAACCATGCAGGAATTGCTCTATAAATTAATTTAGTATCACATCTATAACAAAATGGATATTCGTGATCCATTTTCTTTATAGAAATTACTTTGCCCTGTTTTTTTAAAAAGATTATAATTTCTGTATTTGTATCATGTACATATTTCCCTGCAAAGTCTACAACCTCCTTGGTGAAATTTCCTTTTGCATCTACTGGTTGAACCATAGGAATTTTGTACTTCCTACAAACATTATAATCCTCTTCTCCAAAAGCAGGAGCAGTATGAACTATCCCAGTACCATCTTCAGCTGTAACAAAATCCCCCAAAATTATCTTAAAAGCATTCTCTGTCTTTTCAAAATAGGGAAATAAAGGTTCATATTCTAAATTCTCTAAATCCCTGCCATATAATTCTTCTTGAATCTCATATTCTTCTTCAGACTTGAAAAATTTAGGAATCAAACTTTTTGCCAACAAATAAACCGTCCCATCAGACTTGTCCTTTAAATAACTATAAATTAATCCAGAATTAACTGCCAAAGCCAGATTTGAAGGCAATGTCCAAGGAGTTGTTGTCCATGCGAGAGCATAAACCCCTTTAGTTTTTAATTTAAATTTAACCACAACAGTCTCGTCTTTTACAACTTTATAAGAATTATCCATAGCTACTTCAGCCTTAGCTAAGGGAGTAGAACAACGAGGGCAATACATCAAAATTTTCTCACCTTCGTAGATATATCCCTTGTTATATAACTGCTTAAAGGCCCACCAAACAGATTCAATATAATTATTATCCATAGTTTTATAACAATTTTTCATATCTACCCATCTTCCGATTCTACGTATAATCTTTTGCCAATCCGCGGAATATCCTAAGACCTTATTTCGACAGTATTCATTAAATTTCTTAATACCCATCTTTTCAATCTCATCCTTAGAATTTATACCCAACCCCTTTTCCGCAATATTTTCAATAGGTAACCCATGACAATCCCAACCCCAAACTCTTCGCACATATCGACCATTCATAGTCCAAAATCTTCCATAAACATCTTTAGTTATAGACCCAAGCAGATGCCCATAGTGAGGTAACCCTGTTGCAAAAGGAGGCCCATCATAAAAAATATAAGGTTTACCTTTTTCTGTCTTTTTCAAAGATTTTTCAAAAGTCTTATCTTGATCCCAAAAATCTAGAATCTCAAGTTCTTTATCATTAATTGTTTTTTGTTTTTCTACCATCAATCCCTATAGAAATAAGGGGTTTTTAAGAATTTGTACTATAAAATTCGTCCATGTTTAGAATAAAAATAGAAGAATTAAAGCTTCCAAGCCCCATTCTCCTGAATAACTTTTCCATCGACAACAATCTTCGCCTTCCCCATAGACTTAACCAAATCCCAATGCAATGAAGAATCATTTCCTCCCCCATTGTCCTTATAGGCCATTCCCATTGCTAGATGAATTGTTCCACCCATCTTTTCATCAAATAGAAGATTATTTGTATATTTAGTAACCTTTGGATTCATTCCGATTCCAAATTCTCCAATAAAAGAGGCATTTGAATCTACAGCTAACATCTCTTTCAAAAAATCTTCATTTTTAGTTGACTTTATTTCAACCGCTTTCCCATCTTCAAATCTTAGCGATATATCTGTAACTTCTTTGCCGTTTCTTACAGAAGGGTAATCAAATTTAACAAAACCATTCACGCTTTCCCTAATAGGAGCCATAAAAACTTCACCTGCAGGCATATTATCAAAATCAATATCTGAAATTGCTTTTCCCCCATGCACATTAAATCTCAAATCAATTCCTTCCCCAATTAAATGAACTTTTGAACCCTCTTTAAATTTAGATAAAACTTTTTTCATCAAGAGGTCTATCTTTTTCCAATCAACTCCTATAGTAGCACCATAAACAAAATTTTCATATTCTGTTAAAGACATTTCAGCATCTTGAGCCAAAGCCAAACAAGGATAAGCAATCGTTGTTCTTTTTATTTTGGTTCTTTCATTACAAACATAATTGGAGATTTTATGGGTAACTTTCCCCCGAATAGACATTTTTTTAGAATCACAATTGGAAAGTTCTCTAGAGTTTATCTCCGTATCAACCCCAATAAACCCTTGTGCTTGTTTAATCGTATCAAACCAATAATCCGGAAATTCCTCTAATTGATCTTTAGTTGCATGTTTATAGAAAAAATCATTTACATCGGGTAAACTAACCTTAACAATAGGTGTAGCTTTCTGTAATATAACCTCCTTATACAATTCAACCAAAAAGGGGATTGCTTCGCTTCCTCCAGAGAGTATTATTTTATGTCCAGGTTTTGCATTTATACACTTTCTTACTGCAAGCTGTGCCAGTTTACGAGTTCTAAGATCTATGGGCATCTTTTCTTACCTCCAATATATATCTTCCGTAGGATTCTCCTCGATCAGGAAAAGTATAAAGTCCTACCATATAACCGCATCGACCTAATTCTCTTTTATAGGGTAAGATTTTATTTCTAGAAACAACCGAAAGGGTAGGCGTTGAAGAGTCTAATTGCATAAGTAAACCTATTTCTAATATCTTTAATTTTGGAGGTAGAACAATACTATCTAAATTTAATTCTGACATTCTAATCCCTCCAAAAAATCATTAATCGATATATTTTTTGCTAATTCTTCTAGTTTGGAATCTCTTTCAGAAGGTTTAACCTGTGCTAAAAATTTAACTCCTCTCTCATTGGATTCCGAAATTCGATAGCCCCTAGGATTAGAAATAGTAATAAAACTAGTTAAAACCCTTTTTTGACCATTAGAAGACTCCCTTACCAAATCATAATTACCCCATTTACTATCCAAAGAAGTTTTGTCAACAAGATAATATTCTACACTCATTTTTCTTGTACCTCTATTTTGAAACCTTTTCTTCGCAGTTCAGTAGCAATATCTCCGATAAAGGCAGCTCGCTGTAACTGTTCATTTATTAAAATTAATGCGTCTATCCCCTCTTTTCTTATTTTTATAGCAAGATTTTCAGCTACCCTAAACCGATCATCAAAAGATTCAGTTCTTGAATAAGGTCCAACTAAAATTTGACTGCCACCCATGTCCAAATGGCCCTCGATCAAATAATCCCCTTGAATGCCCCTAGGGCTTCCTTTTTCAGTAAACAATAGTCTGGGCCTATAATTTTCCATTTTTGTTTTAAGAATTCTAAGGCGATTCCTTGCCAGTTCTTAACTAATCAATCACCTAAATCTAATAAAAATTAAGTATTTAAAAGATTATCGAATCTTTACATGAATAAGAAATCAAGAAGATTTAGAGAATATTCAAGAAGTATTTCTAATCATCTGCAATTCCTCGTTTGTAGGAATAACAAAAATCTTAACTTTGGAAGATTTAGAAGTTATTTCAAGAGAGTTTTTCTTATTTTTTTCATTATCCAATTTAATTTCTAAAAAATCAAGATTTTTTGCAATATACTCTCGAACCACGGCACTTTTTTCCCCGGCCCCTCCAGTAAAGACAATTGCATCGATACCGTTTAAAACAGCAATATAGGAGCCAACAATCTTGAGAAGATTGTATAAATATACTTTCATAGCTCTTCCAGATTTGCTGCAAGAAACCATGTTTTCCTCTAATGGACGCATATCGCTTGTCAACTCACTAATACCTTTTAATCCGGACTCTTTATTTAAGATTCTTTCAAGCTCCTTAGATGAAATTTTTTTTTGATGTAACATATGAAAAATAATTCCAGGATCTATAGAACCTGAACGAGTACCCATAATAACTCCTTCTAGAGGAGTCATACCCATAGAAGTATCAATAGATTTTCCATTTTTTACAGCACAAACACTTGCACCATTTCCCAAATGGCAAGTAATTATTTTGGAATGTGACTTACCTAAAAGTTTTATAGCCTCTTTAGAAACATATTCATGAGAAGAGCCATGAAACCCATATCTTCTAACACCATGTTCAGTATACCAAGAATAAGGTAAACCATAGAGATATGCTTCCTCAAACATAGTTGCATGAAAGGAGGTATCAAAAACTGCAATTTGAGGAACTTTCTTAAGAAGATCAGACATAATTTCAATACCTTCAATATTTGCCGGATTGTGCAAAGGAGCAAGAGGAATCAAATCCCTAAGCAAGGCCAAATTCTTTTTATCAATTCTAGTTGGTTTTTTGAATTTTTCCCCGCCGTGGACAACCCTATGAACTACCTTTTTTAAATTCTTCAATAAATCTCTTTCTTTCAAAATCTGGATAATATGTTGAAAGGCTTGTTTGTGATTTTTCAAATGCAAATTAAACTCACTCTTTACACCATTTTCTTTCAATTTTATCTTGGAAGTTGAACTTCCAATTTCTTCACATAGGCCAGATAAAATTGTTTCTTGATCTTGAAAAAGTTGAAATTTTACAGAACTTGAACCTGCATTTATCACCAAACATTCCATAAATAAAATATAATTTAGAGGGTTTTTAAATTAGCGCCCTTAGTTTAAACAGTTGTGAATTTATCTAAAAAATCTTCAAAAACACTAAAGAAAAATGAGGCTACCAGGATTTGAACCTGGGACCCCCGCCTTATCAGAGCGGTGCGCTACCGGGCTGCGCCATAGCCTCATATAAAATTCTCATGAAAAATCCATTTATAAAAGTTTAGTATCTAGTTTTTTATCTGAATAATAACTTTATCATCCCTTACTACATACTTTACTATGTCCACCTTTAAAGGAATAGTCTTAATATAACATTTATCTGCCGAAAAAGCCCTTAGCTCAATACCATTTTCCATCCTAAGAATAGAAACATCTTGTTTAGATTTAACGCCTGGAGTGTCTATTTCATAAATTATGCCCTCTGGAAGCCTCCTAACATTAGAAACTGCAACAACAAGTGGCAGCTTTTTCCTCCGCTCCAGTTCCGCTGAATCGATAGGAATTTCTTCTACACTGGTAGTGTTCGAAATACCTTGTTTCATAACTCTCTGTACAGGCTTTCCGGTAGAAAACCTTATCTCGATACCACGTGGCTTAGTAGAGTCGGCCATATCCATATTTTGCAATTCCTTAGAGAGTTGTTTAGTTAATTGATTAAAAATATTACCCAAAGACCCCCCAAATAGAGAAAGAGGATTAACAGTTTCCTCACTCAAAACCTCATCATTTAAGCCCAACATTCCATAATCTTCTTGTTTAACCTTTTTTGTAGGCGTACCACACCAAGGACAAAACTTAAATTTTCTCTCAATTTTTTTACTACAACTAGAACATTTTTTCTTTAACATATACTATTCAAATTAATATCATTTAAATATCTTTTTATTAATATTTAATTGCCCGCCAAATAAAGAACAAATGGTTACAGGCTCTTTATCCAGACAAATCTAAGATAATTTAAGTAATATGAAAAAAACTCAATATCAGATGAACTAAGAGACATTTTATTTATGATAATAGGACTAGCAAACTCAGAAAGAATAGATTTAGAACAAAGCTTCAAAAAAATAATGAACAAGTGTTATGGAAGAGATAATTTTAGATATGAAAGAATAACCTCATAATTCTTTTATTAATTTATTAACGTTTCTCAAAACTTTTTTAGCCCCTGCTTCGAATAATTCTTTTTTAGAAGTATAACCCGTTAAAACACCAAAAGAATCCATCTTTAAACTTTTAGCAGCTAAAACGTCATAAACAGAATCTCCAACCATTAAACATTCGGATGGTTTAACTTTTAATCTTTTTGCAGCCAATAAAAGTTGATCTGGCGCAGGTTTTCCCCGCTTAACATCGTTTATAGTAACGATGGTTTTAAAATTATCTTGAAAATCTCGAGTAATAGAATATCTTGCAGTAACTCTTGAAGAGCCAGTGGCAATTGCTAATTTATAATCCTTTTTTAATATGGGAATTAATTTTTTAACACCTCTAATAAAAATATCCCTATTCCCGACTGCTTTAAAATAGTGATATCTTCTTTCTTCTCTAATGTCATCTATTTTTCCCTCAAAAGGATAAATCTTCTTAATATTCTCTAAAATCTTGCGAGTAGAACTACCCATAAAATCTTTTAAAGTAGCATCTTTCATACTAACGCCGTGTTCTCTTAATGTGTCTTTAAAAGCTTTAAAATGATAGGGCATAGAATTGATTAAAGTTCCATCTAAATCAAAAATAATTGCTTTATATGTTCTCATCTCTTTTTTCATAAGTTAGCTATAATTACCAGGTTTATAAATTAAATGGGATTACCCGGATTTGAACCGGGATCTCAAACACCCCATGCTTGAAGGCTACCAGGTTACCCCATAACCCCATAAAATTTACACAAATAAATGGTTTAAAAAGAATACGCAAAATCAAAATATTGCCCTGGGCCTACCTTTATAAATGCAATTTCAGGGATATTATTATGGTAAGAATTAAAGGAAATGAAATAGAAACCCCCAGTATTAATGGATCATTTGAACGTAAAGCAGTTCAAATCCAAAATAATATAATATCTACATTAAAGTTATTAGGAATAGGAAGAGATGACATAGATATAACTCTAGAAAAAAATCCTCAAAAAAAACTTCCTGCTTCTATCTCTTGGTACTTTAATGATCGAAAATTCAGATATAGTTATTCACAAATGCCAAGATTTGTTGAAAATTTGTCTATAATAGATAAAGTATTAAGAATTGAAGTAGACAAATTATTAGTAGATAATATAACTTTTGAAGAATTTGCAAGAGAATTCTCAGAAGATGATGACCTTCCAGAACAACTATTAGAAGCCAGAAAACTACTAGGAGTAGAAGCTACAGAAACCGATTTTGAGCTAATCAATAAAAAATATAAAGAACTAGCTAAAAAACACCACCCAGATTTACCGGGGGGAAACCATGAAAAATTCCAAGAAATTAATGCTGCACATAAACTAATCAAAAAAGAATTAACTTAATCTTATTTTCTCTTCCTTCTTCTTTTTATCTTTCTTCCGTTCCTAAAACCCCTAGATTCATCATAAACGCTACGCATTTTTTCTCCAACCTTTTTATAACGCTCCTGCCTTCTCTCCCCTTTAAAATTAATTCTTTCTGGACCAATTCCAAGACCTCTTTGGATACTTAGATGTTTTTTAGATCTTCTTGCACTAACTAGTTGCTTATTATAAAGGATAAGATTATTTTTCATAAATACATAAGTCCAAAAGAATATATAAGCCTGATGGAAAACAGGTATATGCGCCGACCGGGAATCGAACCCGGATCATAAGCTTGGGAAGCTCATATTCTACCATTAGACCATCGACGCACAAGGTTATTAAAAAAGATTAATTAATAAACATTTAGAAAACGCCGACACCAGGAATCGAACCTGGGGGCCCCGAAGGGCCGAGATTTCCAGTCTCGTGCAATACCACTATGCGATGTCGGCTTATAATTCTTGAAAAGAATGTTCGTTTTTAAATATATTGGAAAGATAGAATAACAAATCTTTAAAAATAAGCTTATCCTTATCAAATTATGGGCGAATCTATGAAGGGTGATGAAGAGGAAGCAAAAAAAAGAGAGATAGAAGAATTAAGAAAAGAAGCAGAAGGAAAAAAAGCTATAGAAGCCATTAGGGCTTTAATTAAACGAAGCACGAAAATAAACGAAGGAAAATCTCTGTTATCTTACAACTTAACCTATGACGCCCAAACAAATCAGGTAGAACCCGTTTATTACTGGCTTTTAGATTTTGTCCAAGATGCAAGATTTCAAGTAGAGAAGTTAACAGATAATTTTATGGCTTCTCCAGGTTCTGGAGGTTTTGATGAATATGGAAGAAAATTAGGAACGATGCAAGAAAAGGCAAGCTATTATCTAGGAGCAATAAACCAGGTGATAAAAGCAATAATTCAATTAATCTACGACTTAAAAGAATTTGAGATAAGACTACAACAATATAAAGATGCTAACTCAGAAGATAAATCAAAAAAAGAAGCAGCAATATTTGGATTGAAACAAGTCTGGTTAGATAATGTAGATATGAAAAGAGGAAATACTAGTGTAAAAGCCATGGCGTTTTCTCAATCGCCGTTTGCCTTACTAATAGATTCATTTATGATGATTAAAGATGAAAAATTAAAAGATGAAAAAGGAAACGAGTTAGATTTAAATGAAAGAGTAAAAAATGTCCTTAAACAAAAAATAGTTGAATTTAACATTTGGAAAGATTTATCTGAAAAAGAATTAACAAAAAGATTTGAAATAGAAACAAGTTACCTAAGAACACAAGTTCAAACACTTAAACTTTATACCTCTTGGGCAAGACCTTACCTAAGATCGGCAGAACAATTAAGACAAAAAGGATTTGAAACAAACGCTGCGATGGTAAATGCATTCTCAACATCTATGTTCGAACTAACATTTATGGGAACAAAAAAAATAGAATTGGGAAAACCATTCAAAGATCAAAAACTAAACCGAGATTACATTTCCTGTATCATGGTATCTATGACCTACAGAGGACATTACAGTCAGAGAGTATCTCAAAAAGGAGATATGGCATACGGTTTTGGAGGAAGAGTAGATATAAATTTTGAAGCATATTCACTGAATTCTGAAGAATTAAAACTATTCAAAAAACTTAGAGAAAAACAGGATCTTGCAACTGGCCTATCTTTTGTCCAAGAAGAAACAGATAAATCTCTTGCACAGCTACAATCAGACATAGATCACTTTTTAGATGATAAGAAAAAAGAGAAAAAAGAATTTAAGAAAAAAGAAGACGATGTAAATCCCTTTTCAGCACTAATAGGCATATTCAAAGGAGATTTATTTGCTTCTTCAAAGAAAAAGGATAAAAAAGAAATAAATTCAATTAAAGATATTGAAAAAGATAGTTATGTTGAAGGTTATGCAAGAAACGAAGCAGCTAATGGTGCAAAGGGTTTTCTATATGCTGTGTATGATGTTTATAAGAAAGCGCATGGAATGGCCTCGTCTCCTGAAAGTTTTGATCTGGATGAAAAAGGAGATTAAAAATGATGAAATTAAAGAGCTTATTCAAAATTCCAGATAAGAAAATAGAAAAGATATACTTTGTCTTCTCATGGATAATTAGAATTATGCTTATAGGATCATTAATTCTAGAATCGATCTATGGCCGAGGAGAGTTAGTCTTTGTTAGCGGTCTTGCTTTATTTTTAACCTTGCTGCCAGCAATTATAGAATCAAGATATCAGATAAAAATGCCTCCAGAATTTCACATATTTATTGTAGGTTTTATTTATGCAGGAATATACTTAGGAGAAGTTCAAAATTTTTATAATAGATTCTATTGGTGGGATAACCTATTACACTTACTATCTGGATTCGTCTTAGGTATGATTGGATTCTCGATAATATTTATATTAGATAAGGGAACAAAGATTAAAGCAAACCCGTCTATGGTTGCATTTTTAGGGTTCTGTTTTGCAACAACACTTGGAGTATTCTGGGAAGTGATTGAATTTTTGATAGATAGTTTTTTTGGAATGAATATGCAAAAGGTACACATTGGAACAGGCGTAACAGACACGATGATAGACTTTTTAGTCAATGCAACCGGAGCAATAATTGCATCAGTAATTGGATTTTTTTACCTAAAGTATGGAAAATCAAAGGTTTACCACAAAATATTGAACCATTTTATAAAAGAAAATTCTCATATAGTTTAAAAAAGACTTGTCAAGGTATATAAATCTGTATAAACTAGCAAGATAATGACACAAAATAAAAGAACAATCACTAAAAAAAAGACAGAGAAAGCTTCTAAAGAAATCAAGATAAACAAAGAATTAATTGAAAAACTATTAAAAAAGGATAGCGAGAAAATACCGGTAAAAAACCAAGAAGAAACAAAGGAATCTACAAAAGAAGAAACTCAAGAGCAAGAATACATATATACGGAAGAAATAAAACCAAAGAATAAAAAAATAGCTATGCCTCTAGAAGATACATTTCAAATACAAGATAAACCCCTAAATAATAACTTGGAAAATACTCTAGCAGAAATAAAAATAGACAAGGATAATATCTCCTCAAGCGCTTACCACGCAGCAAGTAGCTTTTACGGGGCAAATAATAATTATGAAATAGGAAAAGATAAATATTCTTCAAACCAAGATAAATACTCCTCAGATTCTCAAATAACTCCCATCAATCAATTCAGAGAAGCAGATAGGGATGAAATAACAAACCCATTTGGTGAACAAAATTTAAGAAAAGTAAATCACAACCAAAGAACTCAAGAAGACCAAAATCATCAACTCGGTTTTTCACAAGAAATGAACAGATATGAAGAGAATACTGGACATAATCCTAAAAAGAAGAAAGAAGAACGAATACAAACTTTTTTAAATTAAAACAACGTAATTAAAACAAATAAGATGGTGGAATATCAAGATAATCTTTATAGAGGAGGCTACTCCTCATTCAATTCAGAAAATGGAGGCTTTGTAGGATATAGGCTGAATTTCTCAGAAATAGGAACATCTCTTGATGCTAGAACAGCAGATCAGGTAAAAGAAGTCTCAAAACATCTAAACACGGGTATAAAAGTAGTTGAAGTTGCAGCACATGATGCAGGAATTCTAGATGCTATGCCCAATGATCAATTCAAGGAAATAAATAGAATGGCAAAACTTCTAAATATCACTCCAACTATGCATGCTCCAATGATTGACCCAACAGGAATAACTCAACAAGGATGGGACAATTTAAATCAAGAAACGGCAAAAAGACAACTACTTGAAGCAGTAAGAAGAGGACAAAAACTTAACCCTAACGGAAATACAGTGATAACAATGCATGCCTCTACAGTAAACTTACCTCCATCTGAATTGAAAATAAAAGAAGGAGATGAAAAAAGAATAAAATCAGTTTTATTAATTAATCCTCAAGGAACTCTAAGCCAGATAAAGGAAGAAGAAAGATACTTTCCAGAAGAAGGTGAGACATTCTCTGGAAAACCTCAAGAATTTAATCCAAAAATAGAAATAGAAAGAAAAAACAAAAAAGTATGGTTAGATGCAATACAAAATGTTACTTATTATACTGATCTCGCCGAAAGAAATAGTTCTGGGCAAAGAATATCTCCTGAAGAAAGAAAAGAAATATTAAAAAATAAAAGTAAAGATTTTTATGCAGAAAAGACCAAAGAAATGCTTCTAGATGAAGGAGAATTAAAGCACAAGGAAGTATACTTAAGAAAAGCCTACGAATCACTTACCTCGCTGTTTGATTTAGCTTACAAAAATGCAGAGGATAGCAAAAAAGAAGAATTGAAAAAATATGCTATCGAGATGTCTAAAAAAATTCCAGACTACAAAAATTTAAAAGATGATCCTACTAAAATTTACAATTTTGCAGAGGATATAGAAAGAGGTGCAGATTTACTAAAACAAGCAGATACAGAGATATTTAAACCCTTATCCGAATTTGCACAAGAAAAATCTGCTGAAACCTTCGGTCATATTGCTTTTGAATCCTATAAAGAATTTAAAGAACATGCACCAATAATTAGTATAGAAAATCACCCTGCGCAAGAATCTTTACTAACCACTGGAGAAGATTTAAAACAAGTAATTGAAAAAGCAAGAAAAAACTTTGTAGAAAAAGCAACACTAACTACAAATCAAGGAGGACTAGGGATGTCAAAAGGAGATGCAACAAAACAAGCAGAAAAATTAATTGGAGCAACCTGGGACGTTGGACATATAAATATGTTAAAAAAGTATGGTTATAACGATAAAGACATAGGTGAAGAAACAGAAAAGGTTGCAAAATATGTAAAACATGTCCATTTATCAGATAACTTTGGTTTTCAACATACTGAACTTCCAATGGGTATGGGAAATGTCCCAATAAAAGCAATAATGGAAAAACTAGGAAAAGCAGGATTTAAGGGTAAAAAGGTTGCAGAAGCATTATCTTGGTGGCAACATTTCTCAAATAATGGGGTGAACTCTGCAGTAAATCCTACAATGCAAGCATTTGGAGCATCTGGTTTCCAAGGTTCACCTACAGGATCCTATTGGAATAGTTCCCAAGGGATGCAAGGAAGTTATACGGGTTTTCCATCAGCATACATGCCTGAAAAACACTTTTCATTATATGGTTCAAGTTTCTCTTCATTACCTCAAGAACTAGGGGGACAAGTTCCAGGTACAAATTCAAGATTCTCCGGAACCCCAAACGCTTAGGCAATATTTAAAAAGCAAAGAAATATAAGATATAGTAAAGAAGATGGTGAAAGAAAGAAAAAAGACAATTAGTTCTACACAAAAAGAAGAAGAAAAGAATTCTAAAAGAAAAACTTCCGAAATACCAACACTTATGATTGCAAAAGAAAGAGATGTTGCAATGGACTTTGCTACGAAAGTTTATCAAAAATTTGATAAAATAATAAAATCCGTTATTCTTTTTGGAAGTTCAGCTAAAAAAGTTGCAATTGCATCTTCAGATATAGATATAGTCATATTAATAGACGATGTTTCAGTAAGATGGGATCAAGAACTAATTGCATGGTATAGAGAAGAGATTTCAAAATTAATTTCTCAAAATCCATATAAAAAAGAATTACATATAAACACAATTAAGCTTTCAACCTGGTGGGAAGATTTAAAGGTAGGTGATCCAGTACTACTAAATATAATCCGATACGGGGAAACACTAATCGACATTGGAGGTTTTTTTACGCCATTAAAATTATTATTAGAACAAGGGAAGATAAAACCTACTCCCGAAGCAATATATACTCTTCTTCAAAGAGCACCAACCCATATCTATAGAATGAGAACTAGCATGCTAGCAGCAATGGATGGAATTTACTGGGCATGTATAGACTCTGCACATGCAGCATTAATTGCATATAATGAAATGCCTGCTTCTCCCGAACACGTTGGAGAATCTCTAACAAAAACATTTGTAGATACAAAAAAATTAAAAAACAAATATGTTGACTTTTATGAAGAAGTTCATTTGGTCGCAAAAAGCATAGTTCACGGACAAACAAAAGAAATAAAGGGTGAAAAATTAGATGAATATGCTGAAAAGGCAGATGCTTTCATTAGTGAAATGAGTAAATTAATAGATGAAACAATAAAATAAAATTATTTCTTAGATTCTGCTTCCTTCTTAGCTTTCGCAGCCTCTTGAGCTCTTACCATGTATAACCCTCTTCCAGCATCTGCATAAAGCTCATCCTTCTTATTAGCCATCAAATATTTCTTCAATTTCTCCTTATCTAAACTCTTGCCATCTTCAGAAGAAAATTGCTGCATGAGTTGATGTTCAGAATTGGCAAGATAGACTCCAGCAAGGATGCTTAAAGATTCTTGACTTCTCAATACCTTTACAAATTCTAGCAAGTCTGGTTGACCCTTAAATGCCTCTAGATATGCTTTTTTTAAAGTATTAGCATCCTTAGAGTTTAAGGCCTCTTGAATAAGTTCATGGGCCTTTAAAACACCGGAAGTACCATGGGCCATTCCAATCAACCCAGATTCATCAAGATTACCAACTAATTCGTCATAATTTGTCTTAACAGTCTCTCCCAAAGACTTGTATCTTTGTTTAGAAGAGTTCTGCATAGCTTCCACTAATGCATGAGTTGGAGTCGTTTGGGCAGCTTGATAAAAAGCCTGTCTAGAAGCATCATCATAACCTAAAAGACTTGTATAATTCTTTAATAACTGAGGATCTGCCTTGCTAGCAAAATCCCTAGAAAGATCTCTAAAAGCATCATAATGACCTGCATGATCAATTATTGCTTTTTCGTATTTTATAATATCCTCAAGTGCCATCTTATTTTATCTCCAAAATATCTAAGTACCATCCCTTTATAAATCTTTGGGTTATGTTGTACCTATGTAGGAGTTACAAAACAAAACCACAACAAACCTTATAAAACCTTGCTCCAAACCAGTTAAGATGTGGTCATTATATCGAAGAAAAGAAGGTGAAGAGGATCTCGGGGAAGGACTCTTTAATTTTACAGGAGAAGAACTAAAACCACTAGTATTTTCAAACGGAAAAACTCAAGCAGATGTAGTAAAAGAAATCTTGGAACAAATTAAAGAAGGAAAAAGAGCCATTTTCATTAGAGGAGTGTGCGGCTCTGGAAAAAGTGCCATGGCCTTAAATCTTGCTCGTCATTTTAAAAAATCATCCGTAGTTGTTCCGATTAAATCTCTCCAAGAACAATATGAACAAGACTATACATTCAAGAATTTTATAAATAAACCAGATGGAAATAAAATGAAAATCTCAATAATTAAAGGAAGAAATAATTTTCCATGTAGATTTTGTGATGGTCGAGCAGATGACAAAGATTTACCCTGCAATATAGAGATTAGAGAAAAGAATTTTGGTACGATAAAAGACTATATCAAACAAAATCCATATGTAGACTTAGCAGACTTCTCTCAGATATCGGATGTTAGAAGATTTTCAGTAGCTCCCGCCTGCCCTTATTGGAGTCCGGTAGTCCCATCAGAAATGAAAGCTAAAGCATTAGATAAAGCAAAAAAAAAGAAATATTTAACTTCAAGTGGTAAAGAGTATTCATTTTTTCAAAGAACAACAGGTTGCCCCTATTATGAACAATATAATTCATATGTAGAATCAGACGTATTAGTTTTTAATTCATTAAAATATCTAATCGAACTAGCAATGGGAAGAAAACCAAAAACAGAAATAGATGTTATAGACGAATGTGATGACTTTTTAGACGACCTAGCGAGTGAAAGAAAAATAAACCTAAATAGACTATTACACGCATTGAGCAACATCTTTCCAGATAGTTCAAATGAAATAAGCGATTTAAAAGATATGATCCATTTTACAAATCAAAATATAAATGATTTCACCGAAGAGATTGAACCTTTAAAAAAAAGTAATTTCTCAGAACTAATGGAAAAAATTTTAGCAAACCCAAATTTAGCCTCAGATGATGAAGACAACTACTATAATAATGTATTAGAAATATGCAGAGCATTTGAAAACATAAAAGAAGAAACTTACACTTGCTATGAAGCAAAAGAACAAGAAAATCAAACGCTATTTGGCAGGAAAAGCCAAGAGGTTTCAATTAATTTAGTATCCATTAACCTATCAGGAAGATTAAAAGAAATAATGCAATCTGTAGAAGTATTAGTATTTATGTCTGGAACACTGCATTCTGAAAAAGTATTAAAAGACATATTTGGATTAAAAGATTTTGTAATAATTGATGCCGAGACAAAATCTCCTGGGATGGTAAGAAAAGTCAGAACAGGCCTAGAAAAAAATTGCAAATATGCAAATTTCTCAAACGGAACAATTAGCAGAAGACAATACCTAGAAGCGCTAGAAAAATGTATTCAAAATGCTAAACCTCCCACGCTTGTTCACATATCCTCTTTTGGAGATTTGCCTTCAGAACAAGAAATAAAGGATTTTAATCTAAGACAAATTATATCCAAAGAGAAATTATTTGACTTACAAAAAGATGCACAAAAAGAAATAAATAAATTCAAAAATCAAGAAACAGATATCCTCTATACAACAAAATGTTCAAGGGGAATTGATTTTCCAGGGGAACAATGCAACTCCATTGTTATTACAAAATTCCCCTATCCGAACATTCAAGGATTATTT